>DASVPJ010000039.1:0-102400 GCA_036382875.1 Mycobacteriales bacterium | reverse complement strand
GTGCCGGAAGAGGTCCTCAACTACCTCACCGACTCCGCGGACTTCCGCAAGAACATGGGCGGCTTCGCGACCGGCCCGTACATGGTCGAGAGCTACACGGCGAAGCAGTCGCTCAAGCTCAAGCGGAACGACAACTGGACGCGTGACTCGGACCCGCTCCGCGCCGCGTACGTCGACCGCATCGAGATCCAGCTGAACGCCGCGTCCATCGAGGCGATCCAGCAGCAGGTCGAGTCGGGCACCATCGACCTCTACCTGCGTGGCAACCCGCCGAACGCCGCGGCTGCCAAGCTCGAGGCCCAGAAGGACCCGCGCCTGCACATCGAGCGCGAGGGTGGCTGCGTGTTCTACGTCGCCTTCAACCTGCACCGCAACAAGGCCCTGCAGAACAAGGTCGTCCGCCAGGCGCTGAACTACGCCACGGACAAGCGTGCCGTCATCCAGGTCCTGGGTGGCCCGCGCAACGGCGAGCCGGCGACGCAGATCCTCACGCCGGTGCTGCTCGGCTACGAGAAGTTCGACCCGTACGCGACGCCTGAGTTCAAGGGTGACCTGACCAAGGCGAAGGACCTCCTCGCGTCGGCCGGTGCGTCGAACCTGAAGCTCGACTTCATCTACGACAACACCGAGCGCAACAAGAACATCGTTCAGACGATCGCCGACCAGTACAAGAAGATCGGCGTCGCCATCAACCCGGTCCCCGAGGACGACGCGACGGTCTACACGACCGACCCGAAGTCGAAGAACTGGGACCTGTACTTCGCGGGTTGGTGCCCGGACTGGAACGGCAACGGCGCCCGTACGTTCTTCACGCCGCTGCTCTCCGACCCGGGTCTGAAGAACTACAACGCGGGTGGTAGCTACAACTACGGTGGCTACGACAACCCCGAGGTCGACAAGAAGGTCGACGAGGCGCTCGCCGCCGACCCGGAGCAGGCTGCCGACATCTGGCACGCCATCGACGAGGCCGTCATGGAAGACGCCCCGTGGATCCCGGTCTACACGAGCAACTCGGTGAACATGGTGAGCACGCGCCTCAAGGGCTACGTGTTCTTCCCGTTCAGCACCTCGGCCGACATCACGAACGTGTCGGTGCTCTAGCAGGTACGGCGTAATTCCTGGCGGGGCTCCCTTCGGGGGGCCCCGCCAGGCCGTCCGTGCCCTACGATGCGTGGGCTGTCTTCGGAGTCGACCGTTCCCGTGCCCGCCGGCGGGCGTGCACGTTCCCGATAGGGGTTCCATTGGCACTGCTCGAGGTCCGCGACCTCCACGTGTCGTTCTCCACGGAGGACGGCGTCGTGAAGGCGGTCCAAGGCGTCTCGTTCTCGATCGAGCCAGGCCAGACTCTCGGCATCGTCGGTGAGTCCGGCTCCGGCAAGAGCGTCTCGACGCAGACGATCCTGGGCCTGACCCGCGGCGCGAAGATCAGCGGCGAGGCGATGTTCGAGGATCGCGACCTGCTGACCATGAAGGCCGACGAGCTGCGCGCCGTACGCGGCGCGAAGATCGCGATGATCTTCCAGGACCCGCTCTCGAGCCTCCACCCGCAGTACAAGGTGGGCTGGCAGATCATGGAGATGATCCGCGCCCACGACGACATGCCGAAGCAGCGGGCCAAGGCGCGCGCCGTCGAGCTGCTCAAGCTCGTCGGCATCCCGCAGCCGGAACGCCGCGTCGACGACTTCCCCCACCAGTTCTCCGGCGGCATGCGCCAGCGCGCGATGATCGCCATGGCGCTCGCGCTGAACCCCGCCGTCCTCATCGCGGACGAGCCGACGACCGCCCTGGACGTCACGGTCCAGGCGCAGATCCTCGACCTCATCGAGAAGGTGCAGGCCGAGTTCGGGACCGCGGTGATCATGATCACCCACGACCTCGGCGTCGTCGCCGACCTGGCCGACGACGTGCTCGTCATGTACGCCGGCCGCCCGGTCGAGACGAGCGACCGCCGGACGATCTACTACCGCCCGCACCACCCGTACACGAAGGGCCTGCTGGAGTCGATCCCGTCGTCGGCGGCGATCGAGGAGGGCGCGCGGCTCAAGCCGATCAAGGGCTCGCCGCCGAGCCTCATCAACATGCCGGCCGGCTGCCCGTTCCACCCGCGGTGCCCGTACGTCATGGACATCTGCCTCACCGACGTGCCGCCGCTCTACCCGGTGGGCGGTGAGCCGACGCACCGGTCGGCCTGCCACCTGCCGGCCAACGAGGTCGGCCTCGGCGACGCGGTCGAGGCCGCGCGCGTGGCCACCGCCGAGGCGCACCGCACCGAGGAGACCGTCGCGGAGAGCGCCGGCGCCCGCAAGCCGCGCAAGCGCGCCGCCGCGGGCAGCACCGGCGCGACCACCCGCTCGACCCGGACGACGAGGACCAAGCCGTGACCGCCGTAGCCCCGGACTCGTTCGCCGTGCCGGAGACCTCCGGCGACGTGTTGCTGCGCCTGCGCGACGTCCGCAAGTACTTCCCGATCACCCAGGGCATCATCTTCCGCAAGGAAGTGGCGCGGGTGCACGCCGTCGACGGCGTCGACCTCGAGCTGCGCCGCGGCGAGACGCTCGGCCTGGTGGGCGAGACCGGCTGCGGCAAGTCCACGCTCGCCCGCGTGATCATGGGCCTGCACCCGGCGACCGCGGGCACGATCGAGTTCGAAGGCGTCAACATCACCAACCTGCCGCGGCCGCAGATGCGGAAGTACCGCCGCGAGATGCAGATGGTGTTCCAGGACCCCTACGGCTCGCTGAACCCGAAGCGCCGCGTCGGCTCCATCATCGGCGACCCGTTCGCGATCCACGGCGTCGCCGAGGGTGCCGAGCGCAAGCGCCGGGTGCAGGAGCTGATGGAGGTCGTCGGCCTCAACCCCGAGCACTACAACCGCTTCCCTTCGGAGTTCTCCGGCGGCCAGCGGCAGCGCATCGGCGTCGCCCGCGCGCTCGCGCTGCGGCCCAAGCTCATCGTCTGCGACGAGCCGGTCTCCGCGCTCGACGTGTCGATCCAGGCGCAGATCATCAACCTGCTGGACGACCTGCAGCGCGAGTTCAACCTGACGTACATCTTCATCGCGCACGACCTCTCGGTCGTCCGCCACGTGTCCGACCGGGTCGCCGTCATGTACCTCGGCAAGGTCGCCGAGCTCGGCACCGTCGGCCGGCTGTACGAGAAGCCGCGGCACCCGTACAGCAACGCGCTGCTGTCCGCGGTGCCCGTCGCCGACCCGGACCTCGCCGACCAGCGCGAGCGCATCGTGCTCTCCGGCGACGTCCCGTCGCCGATCAACCCGCCGTCGGGCTGCCGGTTCCACCCGCGCTGCCCGAAGGCGCAGCCCAACTGCGTGACCGACGTGCCGGAGCTGATCCCGCGCCTCGGCGACCCGCCCGGCGAGCAGGCCGCGTGCCACTACCCGGTCGAGCAGGGCGAGAACCTCGCCGCCGCGCACGCCGCGATCCGCCAGGAGTCCACCGCACCCGAGATCGGGAGTGACGCGCCATGACCAGTCTCGCGACCGAGAGCGCCAACAGCCCGTCGGCGACGGGCGAGCCGGTCGGCGGTGGCGGCGCGCCGCAGCGGATCGAGGGCCGCACGCCGTTGCAGCTCGCCTGGGCGCGCCTCAAGCGCGACCGCGTGGCGATGGCGGCGGCCATCACGATCGTGCTCCTCGTGCTCGTCGCGATCTTCGCGCCGTTGCTCGCCAAGCTGCTCGCGCACGGGCGCGGCCCGGACTTCGGGCCGCGGTTCCAGGACCGCACGAACGGCATCGACCTCGGCGGCATCCCGCAGGGCCCGAGCGGCGTGGCGTTCCTCGGCTACGACGCGCTCGGCCAGGACATCCTCGTCCGGATCATCTACGGCTCGCGGATCTCGCTGATGATCGGCCTGGTCTCGACGTCGATCGCACTGCTGATCGGCGTGACCATCGGCATGTTCGCCGGCTACTTCGGCGGCAAGGTCGACATGGTGCTGTCCGGCCTGATGGACGTCGTGCTGTCGTTCCCGTTCCTGCTCACCGCGCTCACGCTCGTCGCGATCTTCGACCCGAGCGTGTACGTGTCCATCTCGATCATCGCGTTCTTCGGCTGGGTCTACATCGGCCGCATCGTGAGAGGCCAGGTGCTCTCGCTACGCGAGAAGGAGTTCATCGAGGCCGCCAGGTCGCTCGGGTCGAGCGACCTGCGGATCATGTTCACCGACGTGCTGCCGAACCTCGTCGCGCCGATCATCGTCTACGCCACGCTGCTCATCCCGACGAACATCCTCGCCGAGGCGAGCCTGTCGTTCCTCGGCCTCGGCGTGAAGCCGGGCACCCCGACGTGGGGCTCGATGCTCAACGAGGCGCAGGAGTGGTACACGATCGCGTGGTGGTACATGGTCTTCCCCGGCCTGGCCCTGCTCATCACGGTCCTGGCGTTCAACCTGCTGGGTGACGGTCTGCGCGACGCGCTCGACCCGCGCGCCACCCAGACCATCGGCAAGTAGAGGCGGAGGCAGACATGGGCCGCTACATCATCCGGCGCCTCATCAAGATGGCGTTCGTCCTCTGGCTCCTGACGATCGTCGTCTTCCTGCTGTTCAACGTGCTGCCGCAGGACCCGGTCGCGAAGATCGTGGGCCGCGGCTGCACGGAGTTCTGCCGGAAGCAGACGATCGCCAAGTACCACTTCAACGACCCGATCTGGCAGCGCTACTGGTACTTCCTGTTCCGCGGGCCGACGATCGACGGCGTGCAGGGCGGGCTGTTCCACTGGCCGCCGTCGTTCGGGGCGTCGTACCAGTCGAAGCAGCCGGTCACCGAGATGCTCAAGGCCGGCATCCCCGTCACGGCGTCGCTGGCGTTCGGCGCGGCCGTCATGTGGCTGCTCATGGGCATCCCGATCGGCATGGTCGCGGCCACGCACCCGCGCTCCATCCGCGACCGCGTCGCGACCGGCTTCGCGCTCGTCGGCCTGTCGATGCCGACGTTCTTCCTCGGCCTGCTGCTGCTGTACTTCCTCTACTACCACGTGACCTTGACGCTGGGGTGGGGCGATCCACGCAACCCGATCTTCCCGCCGACGGGGTACGTGAAGTTCGCCGACAACCCACTCGAATGGGCGCACCACCTGCTGCTGCCGTGGTTCACGCTGGCGTTCGTCAACGCCGCCGTGTACTCGCGCATGACCCGCGGGTCGATGCTCGAGGTGCTCGGCGAGGACTACATCCGCACGGCGCGGGCCAAGGGCCTCGCCGAGCGGCGGGTCGTCTACCGGCACGGGCTGCGCAGCGCGCTCACCCCCGTGGTGACGTTGCTTGGCCTGGACCTCGGCACCCTGCTCGGCGGCGCGATCATCAGCGAGCGCCTCTACGGCCTGCCCGGCATCGGGGCGCTGGCGGTCGATGCCGTCCGGGACCGGGACTTCCCGGTGCTCCTTGGTACCGTGACGACGGCGGCGTTCTTCATCGTCGTCGCCAACCTCGTCATCGACATCCTGTACGGCGTGCTCGACACGCGCGTACGGCTGACCTAAGGCTCCCGTGTGATCAACGCCCTGACGATCCTGCTCGCGCTGACGAGCCTGATCCTCATCGTGCTCATCCTGCTGCACCGCGGTAAGGGCGGCGGCCTGTCGAACATGTTCGGCGGCGGCGTCTCGTCCTCGCTCGGCGGCTCGACGGTCGTCGAGAAGAACCTCGACCGGCTCACGATCGGCACGGCGATCATCTGGTTCGCGTCCGTCGTCGGGCTCGGACTCCTGCTCAAGACCGGATAATCCGGACAGGCGCTCGCCGCGCCGCCCGGGGCCTGCGTACACTCGACGCATCCCCAGGCGTGCGCGGCGTTTCGCCTTGCGTACGTGTCGTCCAGCAGAGGAGCCGGGCACAGTGGCAGGTGGGAACGCGATCCGCGGCAGCCGCGTCGGGGCGGGACCGATGGGCGAGGCGGAGCGCGGCGAGTCCGCGCCGCGCAAGCGCGTCTCGTTCTGGTGCGCCAACAAGCACGAGACGCGGCCGTCGTTCGCCGACGACGCGCCGATCCCGGACCTCTGGGACTGCCCGCGCTGCGGCTACCCGGCCGGCCGCGACCGCGAGAACACGCCGGCGCCGCCGAAGACCGAGCCGTACAAGACCCACCTCGCGTACGTCCGCGAGCGCCGCAACCAGGAGGACGGCGAGGCCATCCTCCAGGAGGCCCTGCAGAAGCTCCGCGGCAAGCCGTAGCGCCCGCGCGGCGGTCGCGGCCGCGGCGGTCGCGCGACCGGCGGCCGCCGGCCGGCGCCGGCCGGCGCCGGTTGCGGCCCGCCCCGGCACCCGTTCTGTGAAGATCACCACGCGGGGGACCGTCGCCCCGGGCTGCACGGTTGGGGGGCCCGGGGGCACCCTGCGCGCCGTCCCGGCCTGGAACTTGTTCTGTGAAGATCGCCACGCGGGGGACCGTCGCCCTGGGCTGCACGGTTGGGGGCCGCGCCGGCCGCGCCGGCCGCGGCGGCCCTAGGGCGACGCGATCCGGGTGAGCGCGGCCGGCACGTCCGCCGCCGCCTCCCCGTCCAGCAGCCACAACGTCCGCTGCCGCCCGCGCGCCCCCGCGGCCGGCACCTGCACGCGCCCGGCCCCGCCGAGCGCCATCGCGACCGCGCCCGCCTTGGACGAGCCGCTCACCACGACCCACACCTCGCGGGCCGCCTCGATCGCGGGGAACGTCAGCGTCAGCCGGGTCGGCGGCGGCTTCGGCGCGCCGTGCACGGCGACCACGGGCCGCTCGTCGTACACGGCCGGCTGGCCGGGGAACAGCGACGCGGTGTGCCCGTCCGGCCCGACGCCGAGCAGCAGCACGTCGAACGCCGGCACCGGGGCGTGGTCCTCGGGGGTGGTCGCGTCGCGCAGCCACCGGGCGTACGTCTCCGCCGCCGCCTCCGCGTCGTCCGCCTCGTCCGACGCGGGCATCGGCCGGACCCGCGCGGGGTCCACCGGCACGGCGTCGAGCAGCGCGGCACGCGTGGCGGTCTCGTTGCGGTCCGGGTGCCCGCGCGGCAGGAACCGTTCGTCGCCCCACCACACGTCGAGCGAGTCCCAGTCGACGGCGTCGCGCGCCGGCGAGGCGGCGAGCGACGCGAGCACCGCGATGCCGATGCCGCCGCCGGTCAGCACGACCGACGCCGAGCCGCGCGCGGACTGCACGTCCACCAGCCGCGTGACGAGCCGGGCCGCGACGGCCTGCGCGAGCAGCGTAGCGTCCCGATGGACGAGGACGGTGGGGGCGCTCATCCGAACGCCGCCGCGAGGGTCTCCGCGTACACCTCGTCATGGTCCAGCCGGCGGAGCTCCTCCGCCAGCAGGTCGGCGGTGTCGCGGCGGGGGAGCGCGACCGTGCGGTCCGGCTGCCCGGGCCGCGCGAGCGTCGCCCGTTGCCCGTCCGGCCGGGTGACCACGACGTCGCCGCGCCCGGACGCCAGCCGCACCTCGGTGATGCCGGGCCCGCGCGAGCCCTTCACGGTCACCGGCACGGACAGGCGCGTACGCAGCCAGGCCGCGAGCAGCACGGCCGACGGGTTGTTCCGCGCGGCGGACACCGACGCCGACTCCACCGGGTCGAACGGCTCGTCCAGCGCGGCCGCGAGCAACGTCCGCCACGGCGTCAGGCGGGTCCACGCCAGGTCGGTGTCGCCCGGCGCGAGGCAGGTGAGCCGCGCGCGGAGCGCGGCCAGCGGCCGCGGCGACGCCGCGGCGTCGGTGACCCGCCGCGAGCCGAGCTCGCCGAGCGGCGAGTCGGCCGGCACGTCGGGCGCGGCACCGGCCCACCACACGACCACCGGCGCGTCCGGCAGCAGCAACGGCAGCACGACCGAGTCGGCGTGCTCGCCGAGCGAGCCGTAGAGGCGCAGCACGACGGTCTCGCCCGGGTTCGCGCGAGTGCCGACGCCGACCTCGGCGTCGAGCCGCGGCTTCTCCTTCGGCGCGCGGGGGATCACCGCGAGCACCCGGCAGGGGTGCTCCATCGCGGCGTCGTTCGCCGCGCGCACGGCGTCGTAGTGGCCGCGCTCGTCGGTCGCGACGACGAGCGTCAGCACCATGCCCGTCATGCCCGCGCCGTTGCGCCGGCGCTCGCGCCCGATGAGCTCGGCGACGTCGGCGGCGGTCGTTCCGACCAGCTCGGTGGTCACGGCCGCCGCCAGCCACGGCCGTCGCGCGCGAGCAGCTCGTCGCCCGACCTCGGCCCCCAGGTGCCGGCCGGGTACGGGTCGGGCTTGCCGCGCCAGGAGGCCCACGCCTCCTCGATCGGGTCGACCACCCGCCAGGACAGCTCGACCTCCTCGTGCCGCGGGAACAGCGGCGGGTCGCCGAGCAGCACGTCGAGGATCAGCCGCTCGTACGCCTCCGGGCTGGCCTCGGTGAACGACTCGCCGTACGCGAAGTCCATGTTCACGTCGCGCACCTCCATCGCCGTCCCCGGCACCTTGGAGCCGAACCGCATCGTTACGCCCTCGTCCGGCTGGATGCGCGCGACGAACGCGTTGTGCCCCAGCTCCTCCGTCGCCGTCGAGGAGAACGGCAGGTGCGGCGCCCGCTGGAACACCACGGCGATCTCGGTCACCCGCCGGCCCAGCCGCTTCCCGGTGCGCAGGTAGAACGGCACCCCGGCCCACCGCCGCGTCTCGATGCCGAGCCGGACGGCGGCGTAGGTCTCGGTCTTGGACGTGTCCTTGATGCCGGGCTCCTCGTGGTAGCCCGGCACCTCGACGCCGCCCTGCCAGCCGCGGGTGTAGACGCCGCGCGCGGTGCCGAGCCGCAGGTCCTTCGGGAGCTGGATCGCGGAGAGCACCTTGAGCTTCTCGGTCCGCAGGTCCTCCGCCGCGAACGACACCGGCTCCTCCATCGCGGTCAGCGCGAGGAGCTGGAGCAGGTGGTTCTGCAGCACGTCGCGGGCGGCGCCGATGCCGTCGTAGTAGCCGCCGCGGCCGCCGATGCCGATGTCCTCGGCCATCGTGATCTGCACGTGGTCGACGTAGCGGCGGTTCCAGATCGGCTCGAAGAGGTTGTTCGCGAACCGCACGGCGAGGAGGTTCTGGACCGTCTCCTTGCCGAGGTAGTGGTCGATGCGGAACACCGACCCGGACGGGAACACGTCGTCGATCACGTCCTGCAGCTCCCGGGCCGACGCGAGGTCGTGCCCGAACGGCTTCTCCACGACGATCCGCCGCCACGCGCCGCCCGGCGAGGCGGACAGCCCCGAGCGCTTGAGCTGCTCGATCACGACCGGGAACTGCGACGGCGGGACCGACAGGTAGAACGCGTGGTTGCCCCCGGTGCCGCGCACCCGGTCCAGGTCGGCGATCGTCCGGGCGAGGGTGTCGAACGCCTCCGCGTCGCCGAACTCCCCGGACACGAACCGGCAGCCGTCCGCGAGCTGGCGCCACACGTCCTCGCGGAACGGCGTCCGCGCGTGCTCCTTCACCGAGTCGTGCACGACCTGGGTGAAGTCCTGGTCCGCCCAGTCGCGGCGGGCGAAGCCGGTCAGCGCGAAGCCGGGCGGCAGCAGGCCGCGGTTGGCGAGGTCGTAGACCGCGGGCATCAGCTTCTTGCGGGCGAGGTCGCCGGTGACGCCGAAGATGACCAGGCCGCACGGCCCCGCGATGCGCGGGAGCCGCCGGTCGCGCGGGTCGCGCAGGGGGTTGGTCACTCCGCCGCCGGGGGCTCCGGGATCGCGTCGAGCAGCGCGGCAAGACCGGCAGCGCGGTCGGTGAGGTGCAGCCGGACGACGGGACGCCCGCGCTCGGCCAGCACGCGGCCGTCGCCGAGCGCCTGCGCGAGCTGGAGCTGGCCCAGCGTGAACGGCCGCCCCGGCACCTCGACGTCCGCGGCGTGCGCGCCGGTGAGCTGGAGGTAGACGCCGTTGGCCGGGCCGCCCTTGTGGTACTGCCCGGTCGAGTGCAGGAACCGCGGCCCCCAGCCGAACGTCACCGGCCGCGGCGTGATCGCGGCGAGCCGCGCGCGCAGCTTGGCGGCGGCGGCGTCGGCGAACCGGTCGAGGTACGCGTGCACGGCCAGGTAGCCGAGCGGCGGCACCGCGCGCAGCACGGCCTCCACGACCTCGGCGACGGTGGTGAGCCCGGTCAGCAGCGCGGCGTCGCCGTAGACCTCGACCGGGCCGTCGGTCAGGACCGGCGCGCCGCCGGCGTCGCCGGGGGAGTCGAGCAGCGCGCGCGCCGATTTCTTCGCCGACTCGACGTCCGGCTGGTCGAACGGGTCGATCGCGAGGAGGCGACCGGCGATCGCGGTGGCGTACTCCCAGACGAGGAACGCCGCGCCGAGCGGCCCGCTCACGCTGGTGCTGTTGGGGCCGGGGGAGCCGAGCCGGACGACGTGCACGTCGCCGGTCGCGGTGAACTTGGTGCCCGGCGCGTTCGGCGCCTCGACCACGACGGGGAGCAGGCCGCGGCCCTGCTTGCCGGTGGACTCCGCGACGAGCTGCTCGGCCCAGTCGCCGAACCCGGCGAAGCCCGAGCCCGCGTCGACGATGACGACCTTGTCGCGGCCGGCCGCGCCGCAGCCGCCGAGCGCCGCGCCGAGGTCGAGGCCCGGGTTGCCGTCGTCGCGGGAGAGGTCGGCGAGCGCCGCGGCGGCGTCGGAGAGCAGCGGCGCGACGTCCACGCCGGCCAGAGCCGACGGCACGAGCCCGAACGCCGAGAGGGCGCTGTAGCGGCCGCCGACGTTCGGGTTGGCGAGGAAGACGGCGCGGGCGCCGTTGGCCTCCGCCGCCTCGGCCAGCGCGGAGCCGGGGTCGGTGACGACGACGACGCGGTCCCAGCCGGTCGCCTCGACGGCGAGCCGCAGGTGCGAGTCGGTCTCGACCGTGGAACCGCTCTTGGACGACACCACGAACACCGTGCGGTCCAGCTCGACCAGCGCCGCGCGCACCTGCGCCGGGTCGGTCGTGTCGAGGGTGACCAGCGGCACGCCGTACGTCGCGCAGATGACCTCCGGCGCGAGCGACGAGCCCCCCATGCCGCAGAGCACGACGCGGTCCAGGCCCTCCGCGCGCAGCTCGTCGCGCAGCGCCCCGAGCCGCGGCAGCAGCGCCGCGGACGTGGTGGGCAGGTCGAGCCAGCCGAGCCGGACCGCCGCCTCGGCCTCGGCGTCCGGCCCCCACAGCGTGTGGTCCTTCTTCGCCAGCCGGGCGGGCACGCCGTCCTGCACGAGCACCCGCCGCGCCGCGTCGCGCGGACCGAGCAGCGCGGAGCCGCGCGTCTCGACGGTGACCGGGCCGACCGGCGCGGCGACCGGCGGCGGGGCGTAGTGCACGGGGGCGGGGTCGGCCTTGGGCTTGCGCTCCGGCCGCGCGTGCTCCGTCACGCGGCGCCCAGCGACGCCCGGACCTGGTCCTGGAGCTGCGCCCACGACGTGTCGAACTTCTCGACGCCCTCGACCTCGAGGACGTTCACGACGTCGTCATAGTCGACGCCCAGCTCGGCGAGGTCGCGCAGCACCGCGCGCGCCTCCTCGTAGCCCTGCGCGCCGGTGTTGCCGCGCAGCCGGCCGTGGTCGAGGACGGCGTCGAGCGTCGGCTCGGGCATCGTGTTGACGGTGCCGGGGGCGACCAGCTCCACGACGTAGCGGGTGTCGTCGTACGCCGGGTCCTTGACGCCGGTCGACGCCCACAGCGGCCGCTGCCGCTTCGCGCCCTTCGCCTCCAGCGCCGCCCAGCGCTCGGTGCCGAAGACCCGCTCGTACGCCTCGTACGCCAGCCGCGCGTTGGCGATCGCGGCCTGGCCGCGCAGCCGCTTCGCCGCCTCGACGCGCGCCGTGTCGCCGGACTCCTTCGCGATCACGTCGAGCCGGTGGTCGATCTCGGTGTCGACGCGCGAGACGAAGAACGACGCCACGCTCTCGATGCCGTCGAGTGCGTTGCCGTCGGCGAGCCGCTGCTCGATGCCGGCGACGTACGCCTCCATGACGGCCTCGTAGCGCTGCAGGCTGAAGATCAGCGTGACGTTGACGCTGATGCCCTCGCGGGTGCAGGCGGTGATCGCCGGCAGCCCCTCGACCGTCGCGGGGATCTTGATGAACACGTTCGGCCGGTCGCAGAGCCACCACAGCGCGCGCGCCTCGGCGACCGTGCGCGCGGTGTCCTTGGCGAGCCCGGGTTCGACCTCGATCGACACCCGCCCGTCGGCGCCGCCGGACGCCTCGAACGCCGGCCGCAGCACGTCGCACGCCTCGCGCACGTCGGCCGTCTGGATCAGCCGCAGCGCCTCCTCCAGCGAGACGCCCCGGAGCTTCAGGTCGGCGACCTGCTCGTCGTAGGCGTCACCGCGTTCGAGCGCCTTCTGGAAGATCGTCGGGTTGGTGGTGACGCCGACGACCCGCTTCTCGCGGGCGAGCGCCGCGAGGTTGCCGGTGCGGAGGCGTTCGCGCGACAGGTCGTCGAGCCAGATGGCGACCCCCGCGTCGGTCAGGTCGTCGAGGACGGTCACGGCGAACTCCTAGTTTCCGGTCGGTGCTCCGTGCGTCACGCCGAGCGCGGAGAGGCTGCGCTGTGCCGCTGCCGCCACCCGCTCCGCGGTGATGCCGAACTGCTCGTACAGGACCTCGTACGGCGCCGACGCACCGAAGTGGTCGATGCCCACGCACTCACCGTTCTCCCCGACCCAGCGCTCCCAACCCATCGACACGGCGGCTTCCACCGAGACGCGGGCGCGGACCGAGGGCAGGAGCACCGAGTCGCGGTACGCCGGGTCCTGCTCGGCGAACCACTCGACGCACGGCATCGACACCACGCGGGCCGGGACGCCGGCGGCGTCGAGGAGGTCGCGGGCGGCGAGCGCGACCTGCAGCTCGCTGCCGGTGCCGATCAGGATGACGCTCGGCAGGCCGCTGTCCGGGTCGGCGACGACGTAACCGCCGCGGGCGACGCCGCTGCCGTCGGTGAGCGTCGGCACCTTCTGCCGGGTCAGCGCGAGGCCGGCGGGGCGGCCGCGTTCGAGGATCGTCCGCCAGGCCGCGGCGGTCTCGGCGGCGTCGGCGGGGCGTACGACGTCCAGGCCCGGGATGGCGCGCAGCGCCGCGAGGTGCTCGACCGGCTGGTGCGTCGGGCCGTCCTCGCCGAGGCCGATCGAGTCGTGCGTCCACACGTAGGTCACCGGGAGCTGCATCAGCGCGGCCAGCCGCACCGCCGGGCGCATGTAGTCGCTGAACACGAGGAACGTCCCGCCGAACGGCCGCACGCCGCCGGCCAGCGCCATGCCGTTCATCGTCGAGCCCATCGCGTGCTCGCGGATGCCGAAGTGCAGCACCCGGCCCTCCGGCGACTCGGCGAGGTAGGAGGCGGCGTTCTCGATCGTGGTGTTGTTCGAGCCGGCCAGGTCGGCGGAGCCGCCCCACAGCTCGGGCAGCACCTCGGCGACGGCGTTGATGACCTTGCCGGACGCCTCGCGGGTGGCGAGCTTCGAGCCGGCCTCGAACGTCGGCAGCTTCTCCGCCCAGCCGTCCGGCAGCCGGCCCGACAGCACGCGCTCGCGCTCGGCGGCCGTGGCGGCGTTGGCCTCGGCCCAGGCGGCGTACGCGGCGTCCCACTCGGCGTGCAGCGCCTTGCCGCGCTCGATCGCCTTGCGGCAGTGCGCGAGGACGTCGTCCGGCACGGCGAAGTGCTCGTCGGGGCTCAGCCCGAGGATCTCCTTGACGAGGCGTACCTCGTCCTCGCCGAGCGGCGAGCCGTGCGCGGCGCCGGTGTCCATCTTGTTCGGGCTCGGGTAGCCGATGTGGCTGCGCAGCGCGATCAGCGTCGGCCGCTCGCGGTCGTCGCGGCCGCGTTCGAGCGCGGCGCGGATCGCGTCGCGGTCCTCGGCGTCGTCGAGGCGTTCGGTCGCGAAGCCGTACGCCTCGAACCGCGTGAGCACGTCCTCGGTGAACGCGACCGCCGTGTCGCCCTCGATCGAGATGTGGTTGTCGTCCCAGACGAACACCAGGTTGCCGAGCCGCTGGTGCCCGGCGAACGACGCCGCCTCCGCGACCACGCCCTCCTGCAGGTCGCCGTCCGAGCAGATGACGTAGACCGTCGGGTCGAACAGGTCGTCGCCGCCCCAGAGGCTGCGGGTGTGGCGGAACGCCGCGGCCATGCCGACGGCGTTGGCGAAGCCCTGCCCGAGCGGGCCGGTCGTCGTCTCGACGCCGAGCGTGTGGCCGTGCTCCGGGTGGCCGGGCGTGCGCGAGCCCCACTGCCGGAACGCCGTGAGGTCGTCGAGCGAGAGGCCGTAGCCGGTCAGGAAGAGCTGCGCGTAGAGCAGCATGCTGGCGTGGCCGGCGGAGAGGACGAACCGGTCCCGGCCCGCCCAGTGCGGGTCCGTCGGGTCGTGCCGCAGGACGTCTTGGAACAGCGTGTGCGCGAGCGGCGCGAGCGCCATCGGGGTGCCGGGGTGGCCGGAGTTCGCCTTCTGCACCGCGTCCATCGCGAGCGCTCTCGCGACGTCCACCGCCCGCTCGTCGAGTGACTTCTCGGGCATCGTCGCGGCTCCCTGCGATGTTCGGCGTCGGCCCCGCCACCCTACCGCCGCGCCGCGCCCCGCCCGCCGGTGGGCCCGGCGCCGCGCCGAACACGCGACCCGGTCGCGCGGTCGTACATCCGCGTACTGGGTGCGCGACCGGGTCGCGAAATCCGTCCGGCCCCGCGCGGGTCCCGCGGCGGCGGGCGGCGGGGTGGGAGGGGGCGGGGCGGTGGGCGGGTAGAGTGTCGCTCGGTTCCCCCACGTCTCCGGGGCGCGTCGGCGCGCCCCTCGGCCACTGCCCAAGGTGCGATGTCCCGGTTCGGCAAGCTCGCGGTGACGACCGTCGCGGCGACCCTCGTGCTGATCGCGTTCGGCGGGTTCGTCCGCGCGATGGAGGCGGGGCTCGGCTGCCCGGACTGGCCCACCTGCCACGGCTCCCTGAACCCGCCGTCGTCCCTCGGCTACGGCGCCCTCAAGCTCGCCTGGATCGAGCACAGCCACCGGCTCTGGGCGGCGGTGCTCATCGTGCTGATCGTCGCGCTGGCCGTCATGGCCTGGTCGACCCGCCAGCCGCGCCGGGTCCGCCTGGTGACGTTGTGGCTGGTGCCCGCCGTCCTCTCGCAGGCCGTGCTCGGCGCGATCGTCGTGTGGCTCGAGCTCGACGCGGCCTCCGTCGTGCTCCACCTGTCCGGCGCGCTGACCGTGCTCGCGCTGGCGATCTACGTCGCGCTCCAGCAGGCCAGGCCCGCCGTGGTACGCCCGCGGCTCGGCGCGCTGCCCGCCGTCACGCTCGCCGTGACGGTCGGCCAGATGCTGCTCGGCTCCGCGGTGACCGGGTGGAGCGCCGGGCTCGCGTACGGGACGTTCCCGTCGTTCAACGGCAACGTCCTCCCGCCGCGCGTCGAGACCGCGCAGCAGGTGCTGCACGTCGCGCACCGGTTCACCGCGTACGTCGTCGTCGGGCTCGTCGTCGCGCTGTGGTGGCGGGCGCGGCAGTCGGAGCCGTTCGTGGCGACGTTCGCCAACGTCGCGCTCGTCCTGACGCTCGTCCAGGTCGCGCTCGGCGCCCTGAACATCTGGTTCAAGCTCGAGGCGTGGTCCGTCGCGCCGCACCTCGCCGTCGGCTCCTGGATCGTCGCGTCGCTGCTCGTCGTGGTGTTCCGGGCGTCGTCGCGGCCGTCGGCCGAGCCCGAGGGCGGCATCGCGTGGGCGGCGGTGCCGGCGTGACCGCGCTCGCCCCGGCCCCCGCGCCGGCCGTCGCCCGGCGGTCGTTCGGCGACCTCGCCCGCGGCTACCTGGCGCTGACCAAGCCGCGGATCATCGAGCTGCTGCTCGTCACGACCGTGCCGACGATGATCGTCGCGGCGCGCGGGATGCCGTCGGTGTGGCTGGTGGTCGCGACGCTGGTCGGCGGGTCGTTCGCCGCGGGGTCGGCGAACACCATCAACTGCTACGTCGACCGCGACATCGACGTCACGATGCACCGCACCCAGCGCCGCCCGCTGCCGAAGTCCGTCGTCACGCCCGCCGAGGCGCTGCGGTTCGGCGTCGTGCTCGGCGTCGTGGCGACGTTGTGGCTGGGCCTGCTGGTGAACTGGCTGTCCGCCGCGCTCGCGCTGGCCGCGATCGGCTTCTACGTCTTCGTGTACACGCTCGGGATGAAGCGTTCGACGCCGTCGAACATCGTCATCGGCGGCGCCGCCGGCTGCATGCCGGTGCTCAGCGGCTGGTCGGCGGTGACCGGGCGGGTCGAGGTGCCGGCGTTCGTGCTGTTCGCGGTGATCTTCTACTGGACGCCGCCGCACTTCTGGGCGCTGGCGATCAAGTTCCGCGACGACTACGCCGCGGCCGGCGTGCCGATGCTGCCCGTCGTGGCCGGGCTGCGGGAGACCGCGCGGCAGATCGTCCTGTACTCGTGGGCGATGGTGGCCGTGTCGTTGCTGTTCCACCCGGTCGCCCGGATGGGCAACGTCTACCTCGTCGCGTGCCTGGCGCTGGGCGGGCTGTTCCTGTGGGAGGCGCACGGCCTCGCCGGCCGCGCCCGCCGCGGCGACCCGGTGAAGCCGATGCGGCTGTTCCACTGGTCGATCACGTACCTGACGCTGCTGTTCGTCGCGATGGCGGCCGACCAGCTCATCCCGTAGCGGGGGCGGCCACGCTCGTTCTGTGAAGCCCCCACGGCCCGTCCCCGCGTGGCGATCTTCACAGTTCGGGCCGGGCGCCACCCGACGCGCGGGCGGCGCGGGCGGCGCGGGCGGCGTCCAAGGCGGCGTCCACCCGGACGGCCTCCCGGGCGTCCCACCGCATCCAGCCCGCGATCGCCGCGCCCAGCGCGACGACCATGAACGCGTCCCCGCCCGCCCACATGATCGCCCCGGCCAGCTGCTGGTCGGCCAGCGCGCCGCCGAACGCCGCGTAGTGGTCGTAGAGCACCCGGTCGGCCGAGTAGATCGCCAGCCCGAGGAACGACTGCAACGGCATGGCCAGGAACAGGTACAGCAGCCGGGCCGGCCACGGGAACGCCCCCGGCACCGGGTCGCGCCGCACGACCGGCCACCAGAACAGCGCCGCCACCCCCAGGTAGAGCAGGTGCTCGAAGCCGTGCAGCACCGGCGACGACAGCGAGGCGTCGTAGAGCGGGCTGAAGTGGGTGGCGTACATGACCGCGGCGAACGCCACCCAGGTGACGACCGGGAACGACAGCACCCACACGACGCGCGAGTGGAGGACGGCGAGCAGCCGCCGCCGCCCGCGGGAGCCCGGGGGGAGCGCCTGCAGCCACAACGTCACCGGCGCGGCGAACGCGAGGAGGGGAGCGGCGCCGTAGGTCAGCAGCAGGTGCTGGACCATGTGCGCGCTGAACCGCTCCTCCGACACCGTCGCGAGCGGCGAGACGAGCGCCACCACGAGCACCGCGAGAGCCCACCAGAACCACCGCAACCGGGCGGGAGCGACCGTTCCGCCGCGACTCCGGACGACCCGGACGGCGCCGACGTAGACCACTGCGAGCGCGCCGAGGCCGGCGACGACGACGGCGTCGAGGTGCCAGCGCAGGAGGACCACCCGCCCAGCGTACGGACCGGGGCGGGCCCGCCCCGCCACCGCCCCGCCGCTGCCCCGCCGCCGCCCGGCCCCCGTGCCGCCCACCGGCGGCGGACCCGCGACACGACCGGCGTGGCCGAGTTGTCCGAGGGCTTCGCGCTGGCTAGGTTCTTCCGCGTACGGCGTCCGTGCGCCAGCGCTCACCGACGCCCTCCACCAGGCTCGCGCAACGGCCGGCGCGCGAGCTGCGTTGCGGAAGCGAGGCGACCTCTCCCCGTGCGACCCGTCGGGCCACGACTTCGACCCCGGCTACGGCTCGCGGCCGTCGCCGTCCTCCCGCTCCTGCTCTCGGCCTGCGCCCAGCAGCCGCAGAGCGAGCAGGGCAAGAAGGTCTACACGCTCTACAACATCACGCTGACGCTCGCGGTCGTCATCGGCGTCGGCGTCATCAGCATGATCCTGCTGTCGTGCGTCCGGTACCGGAAGAAGCCGGGCGACGACGCGCTGCCGCCGCAGACGCACGGCAACACGATGTTCGAGGTCGTCTGGACGGCGATCCCGACGCTGATCGTGCTCGGCCTGTTCGGCATGTCGTTCGCCACGATCCGCGCGATCGACAAGCCGTCCGGCAACCACGCGGCGATCATCGAGGTGCGCGGCTACCAGTGGTCGTGGACGTTCGACTACGGCACCAACGCCGCCGGCGTGCGCGTGCTCGTGAAGACCGACGACAACCGCAAGCCCCCGGAGATGGTCGTGCCGGTCGGCGAGAAGGTGCACATCGAGGAGCGGACGGACAACGTCCTGCACTCGTTCTTCGTCCCGGCGTTCCTGTTCAAGCGCGACCTGATCCCCGGCAAGGCGAACGGCTTCGACATCACCGTGACCTCGCCCGGGAAGTACCACGGCCAGTGCGCCGAGCTCTGCGGCACCGAGCACGCGTTCATGACGTTCAGCGTCCGCGCGGTGAGCCGCACCGAGTTCGACAAGTGGTTCAACGAGTTCAAGCCGCCGCGCCCGGACTGCAAGGACACAACGAAGGCCGGCAGCCCGCAGGTCGTGCACGCCGTCGAGAACAAGGCGGAGTGGGCCGACAAGTGCGCCTACGTGAAGGCCGGCGCCGAGACGAAGCTCACGATGGACAACCCCGGCGGCCTGCCGCACAACATCGCGGTGTACGAGGAGCCGAACAAGAGCGCGCCGCTGGTGTTCGGCAAGGTGATCCCGAGCGGGACGGACACGATCACGGTGCCCGCGCTCCAGGCGGGGAAGGACTACCGGTACTTCTGCCAGGTGCATCCTTCTATGGAAGGCGCCATCGAGGTGGTCTCGTGACCCACCGCACGACGCACAACGGCCTGCCCGCCGCCGAGGAGGCATAGATGACCACCGTCGCCAGCCGGCCGTCGCACGCGGCGCCGGCCCCGAAGCGCCGGTCGAAGATCGTCGACTACCTGACGACCACGGACCACAAGAAGATCGGGGTGATGTACCTCTACTTCTCGTTCTTCGCGTTCCTGGTCGGCGGCCTGCTCGCGCTCGGCGTCCGCGCGCAGCTCGCGGCGCCCGGCGGCACGATGATCAAGGACCCCGACACGTACAACGCGCTGTTCACGATGCACGCGTCGGCGATGCTCTTCTTCTTCATCATCCCGATCTGGGCCGGCTGGGGTAACTACATCGTGCCGCTGCAGATCGGCGCGCTGGACATGGCGTACCCCCGCATCAACGCGCTGTCGTTCTGGCTGCTCCCGGCCGGCTTCGTGACGATGTTCTCCGGCTACCTGATGAAGGGCGGCCCCGCGCAGGCGGGCTGGACGGAGTACCCGCCGCTCACCGCGGCGCGGTTCATGCCGGGCTACGGCACCGACCTCTGGATCGTCGGCCTGCTGCTCGTCGGCGTGTCGTCCACGCTCGGCGCGATCAACTTCATGGTCACGATCTTCAAGATGCGCGCGCCCGGCATGACGATGTTCCGGATGCCGGTGTTCACCTGGAACATCCTGGTGACGAGCATCCTCACGCTGCTCGCGCTGCCGGTCCTCACCAGCGCGCTGATCATGCTGTTCATCGACCGCAACTACGGCGGCTCGTTCTTCGACCCGGGCGTCGGCGGCAACGCGATCCTGTGGCAGAACCTGTTCTGGTTCTACAGCCACCCGGCCGTCTACATCATGATCCTGCCGGCGTTCGGCCTGATCTCCGAGGTCATCCCGGTCTTCTGCCGCAAGCCGCTGTTCGGCTACAAGGCGTTCGTCCTCGCGACGATCGCGATCGGCGGCCTGGGCTTCACCGTGTGGGCGCACCACATGTTCGCGACCGGCCAGGTGCTGCTGCCGTTCTTCTCGCTGATGACGGCGTTCATCGCGGTGCCGACGGGCGTGAAGTTCTTCAACTGGATCGCCACCCTGTGGCAGGGGAAGATCACGTTCGAGTCGCCGATGCTGTTCGCGATCGGCTTCCTGACGATGTTCCTCATCGGCGGCCTGAACGGCATGTTCACCGCGTCGCCGCCGATCGACTACGCGCTGCACGACACGTACTGGGTCGTCGCGCACATCCACGACGTGCTGTTCGGCGGCTCGGTGTTCGCCGTGTTCGCGGCGTTCTACTTCTGGTACCCGAAGCTCACCGGCCGCTTCATGGACGAGAAGCTCGGCAAGGTGCACTTCTGGATCACGTTCGTCGGGTTCAACCTGGCGTTCTTCCCGATGCACATGCTCGGCCTCGAGGGCATGCCGCGGCGCATCGCGTCGTACTCGGCCAACCCGGAGTGGGCGACGCTGAACAAGCTCTCGACCCTCGGCGCGTTCATCATCGGCGTGTCGGTGTTCCCGTTCCTGTTCAACCTCTGGAAGTCGCGCAAGGGCCCGGTCGCCGGCAGCGACCCGTGGGGCGCCAACTCGCTGGAGTGGTGGACGTCCTCGCCGCCGCCGGTGCACAACTTCGACTCGCTGCCGCCGATCAAGTCCGAGCGGCCGGTCCTGGACGAGCGCCTCGCGCGCGAGGCCGAGGCCGCGCTCGCCGAGGGGAGCGGGTCGTGACCGCCCTGACGACCGACGAGCACCTCGACCGGGCGGAGGGCCGCCCGGAGGGCATGTCCATGCCGCTGCTCGGCATGGTGCTGTTCATCGCGTCCGAGGTGATGTTCTTCGGCGGCCTGTTCGCCGCGTACTTCAACATCCGCGCCGACGCCGACGAGTGGCCGCCGCCGGGCCTGGAGCACCTGCACGCGACGCTGCCGGCGATCTTCACGGTGGTGCTGGTGCTGTCGTCGGTGACGATGCACATGGGCGTGCTCGCGATCCGCCGCGGCAACGTCAAGGCGCTCGCCCGCTGGGTGGCGATCACGCTGCTGCTCGGCATCGTGTTCCTCTGCGGGCAGATCTACGACTACTCGACGCTCGAGTTCACGATCCGCGACGGCGTGTACGGCTCGACGTTCTACACGCTCACCGGCTTCCACGGCGCGCACGTGTTCGGCGGCGCGGTCTACCTGTTCATCGTGCTGGTCCGCACGCTGTCCGGGCAGTTCAGCAAGGCCCACCACGCGGCCGTCGAGGGCGCCACGATGTACTGGCACTTCGTCGACGTCGTGTGGATCGCGCTGTTCTTCACGCTGTACGTCCTGAAGTAGGCCGGGCCCGTGCGCAGCGCTTCCAAGGTCTTCCGCGGCATCGGCCTCTTCGCCACGATCGCGGCGATCCTGTACGCGTCGGCGAGCCGGTTCTCGTTCGACAACCTCCAGGGCGTCACCGTGCTGGGGCTGTTCGCGTTCGCGAACCTCTACCTGGGCCGCTCGCTCGGCCGCGACGCCGACGTCGACGACCTCGTGCTCCCCGGCGCCGAGGCGCACGGGGAGGAGGGCGAGATCCACCTGCCCGGCCCCTCGTGGTACCCGGCGGCGTACGGCGTGGCGCTGCCCGTGCTCGTGTTCGGCCTGGTGCTGCACTCCTGGCTGATCCTGGGCATCGGCATCGCGCTCGTCGTGCTGACCACCATCGGCTGGGCGCTCGAGTCGGTGAAGGAGTACCGGCGCGAGATCGCGCACCACAAGCCGGCCGGGCCACTGCCCGACGAAGCGACGCTGGAGCTGGCGCGGCAGGTGCTGGCGTTCCGCCGCGACCACGGCGGCGCGGACAGCGTCGTGCAGCACCTCGGCCGCGGCGCGGCGGAGATCGTGCTCGTCGGCAAGGACGGCGCGTGGGGCAGCCTGGTCGTGCGCGACGTGGCGCAGGCCCGCGAGGCGTGCGCGATCGCCGGCACCGACGTGCACCAGGCGTGGCCAGGCGGCCTCGGCGGGCGGGTGCGGACCGGACCCGACCAGTGGGTCGCGATGGGCGGCGAGCGGCCGTTCGAGCCGGCCGCCCACGACGCGCCGCGCGACGGCACCACGCAGGTCGCGGCCCGGGTCTTCCTGGGGCTGGCGATCTTCGCGCTGTTCGCCGCGGTGCTGTACTCCGCCGCGAGCCGGTTCTCGTTCGACAACCTCCAGGGCAGCGCGATCCTCGCGACGTTCGCCGCCGCGCTCTACTACCTCTACCTCGGCCTCAAGAACGCCAAGGCGCGGCCGGAGGACGCGGCGTACGCCGGCGACGACTACGTCACGCTGGAGCCGGTCCACCCCGACCCGCCGGTCGACCTGGAGACGCTGCACCTGCCCGGCCCCTCCTGGTGGCCCGCGATCTTCTCGGTGGCCGGCGCGGTGCTCGTCTGGGGCCTGGTGTTCCACTCGCCGATCGGGACGCTCGCCGGGATCGGCCTGCTCGTCGTGTGCTGCGTCGGATGGGGGCTCGAGAGCGTGCACGAGTACCGCCAGCAGATCTCGGGGCAGCACCACGGCGCGGCGGACGCGTTGCACAACGACCCCGCCCCGCTCGCGCACTAGACCGCCTTGCTCGCGCGCCGCTGGCCGCTGTGGGCGGCGGCGGTCCTCGCCGTCGCCGGGCTGGCCCTGCGCTTCGCCGCGACCGGCCCGCTGTGGCTGGACGAGGCGCTGTCGGTGTCGATCGCCTCGCTCCCGCTGTCGGAGGTCACCGACGCGCTGCGACACGACGGCTCGCCGCCGCTGTACTACCTGCTGCTGCACGGCTGGGTCGCGGTGTTCGGCGGCGGCGCCTGGGCGGCCCGCGCGCTGTCCGGGGTCATCGCCGTCGCGACGGTGCCCGCGGCGTACGCGTTCGCCCGCGCGCTGTCCGGCTCGCGCCGGGTCGCGCTCGTCGCCGCGCTGCTGGTGGCCACGTCGCCGTTCGCCGCGCGGTACGGCTCCGAGGCCCGGATGTACGCGCTCGCCCAGCTCCTCGTCGCCCTCGCCGGCTGGGCGCTCGTCCGGCTGCTGCGGCGGCCCTCGCCGGGGGCGTTCGCGGCGGTCGCGGCCTGCTCGGGGCTGCTCGCGCTGACGCACTACTGGTCGCTGTACCTGCTCGCCTGCGTGTTCGCGCTGCTCGCCGCGCGGCGCCGCTGGTACGCCGCCGCCGCGGTCGCCGCGGGCGGCGTGCTGTTCCTGCCGTGGCTGCCGTCGTTCCGCTACCAGCTCGCGCACACCGGCACGCCGTGGGCGCCGCGGCCGCAGCTCTCCGCGCTCGTCGAGGCGGTGTTCGAGTGGGCGGGCGTCGGTACGCCGTCGCGGTTCCTCGGCCTCGCGCTGCTGCTGCTCGCGCTGCTCGCGGTGTTCGGCCGCGGCGTGGACGCCACGCGCATCGAGCTCGACCTGCGCGGCAACGTCACCGCCCGCCGCCTCGCCGGGATCGTCTTCGGCACGCTGCTGCTCGGCGTGCTGCTCGGGCTGCTGCTCGGCACCGGCTACGCCGCCCGCTACTCGGCCGTCGTGCTGGTGCCGTTCCTCGTGCTCGCCGCGATGGGCACCGAGACGTTCGTGTCGCCGCGGGTGCGGACCGGCGTGGTGGCGTTCGTCGCGCTGGTCGGCGTCGCCGGCGCGGTGCCGGCCGTGCTGACGCCGCGCACCCAGGCCGGCGCCGTCGCGGCCGCGCTGCGGGCGCGCGCCGCGCCGGGCGACCTCGTCGTGTACTGCCCGGACCAGCTCGGGCCCGCCGTCTCGCGGCTGGTGCCGCCGGGCCTGGAGCAGCGGGTGTTCCCGACCGGCGGGCCGCCCGAGCGGGTCGACTGGGTCGACTACGCAGAGCGCAACAAGGCCGGCGACCCGGTGGCGTTCGCCCGCTCGGCCGCGGCGGCTGACCGCACCGTCTGGCTCGTCGTCGCGGCGGGCTACCGGACGTACGGCGACCGCTGCGACCTGCTCGCGGAGACGCTGCGCCGGGTGCGGCCGGACAACGAGGTCGTCGTCCGCTCGCGCGGCCGGTACAAGCCCGAGCGCGCGTCGCTGGTGCGGTTCGGGCCGTGAAGCTCCTGGCGCGGCCGTCGGTACGCGCGTGGCTCGTCTCGCGCGCGGCGGTGCTCGCGCTGATGGCGCTCGCCACCTGGCTGCAGGTGCGGCACGGGTTCGGCCGCTCCCCGGTGCGGCCGGACGGCAGCGGCTTCTTCGCCTGGGACGGCGCGTGGTACCGCGAGATCGCCGAGCACGCGTACGACCGGGACGAGGCGCTGCGGTTCTTCCCGCTCTACCCACTGCTGTCGCTGACCGGCGCCGGGCTCGTCGTCGTGGCCAACCTCGCCGCGCTCGCGTACGCCGAGGGCCTCGCCCGGCTCACCGCGCTGGAGCTGGGCGACCGGGCGGGGGAGCGGGTGCCGTGGCTCGCGCTGCTCAACCCCGCGTCGTTCGTGCTCGTCATCGCCTACGCCGAGGCGCCGGCCGCCGCGCTGGCCGTCTGGTGCCTCTACGCCGCCCGCCGCGGCCGGTGGGGCCACGCGGGGTGGCTGGCGTTCGCGGCCGGGCTCACCCGGCCGTTCGGGCTGCTGCTCGCGCTGCCGCTGGCCGTCGAGGCGTGGCGCGCGCCGTCGGTCCGCCGCGCGGTCGCGGCCGCCGCCGCGCCGGCCGGCTGCGCGGCGTACCTGCTCTGGTGCGCGCTGGCGCGCGGCGACGCGCTGGCACCGTTCCGCGTCCAGCAGCGCGGCGACCTGCGCGGCGGCGTGCTCGTCTGGCCGGGACCCGCGGCGGCCCGCGCCTGGCGCGCGCTGCTCGAGCTCGGCCCGTGGAACCTGGCGCTGCGGCTGGTGCTGGTGCCGGCGTTCGTGGCGCTGCTCGTCGTCGCGGCGCGCCGGCTGCCGGCGTCGTACACGGCCTACGCCGCCGCGATCCTGCTGCTGGCCCTCGGTACGCCGCGCTGGGCGTCGTTCGAGCGGTACGCCCTCACGGCGTTCCCGCTGCTGATGGCGGCGTCGTCGTTGCGATCGCGTCTCGGCACGGTCACGACCCGCGCGGCGTCGTTTCTGGGGCTGGGGGTATACGCGATTCTGGCGTTCAGCAACCGGTACGTACCATAGGTGCCACACCACACCGTTACGAACAGGGGTTCCTTCGTGTCCGAACAGCCTCGCGTCGTCATCGTCGGCGCCGGCCCGGCCGGCCTGACCGCGGCGTACCAGCTGGTCAAGGCGGGCGTCCGGCCCGTCGTCCTCGAGTCGGACGACGTGGTCGGCGGCATCTCGCGGACCGTGGAACGCGACGGGTGGCGCTTCGACATCGGCGGGCACCGGTTCTTCACGAAGGTGCCCGAGGTCGAGTCGCTGTGGCACGAGATCCTCGACGACGAGTCGTTCCTCCAGCGGCCGCGGATGAGCCGGATCTTCTACCGCGGCAAGCTGTTCGACTACCCGCTCAAGGCGGCCAACGCGCTCAAGGGCCTCGGCATCGTCGAGGCGATCCGCTGCGTGCTGTCGTACCTGTGGGCGCGGGTGAGCCCGCCCAAGGACCAGTCGCACTTCGAGGGCTGGGTGTCCGCGCGGTTCGGCCGGCGGCTCTACGGCATCTTCTTCAAGACGTACACCGAGAAGGTGTGGGGCGTCCCGGCCACCGAGATCCAGGCGGACTGGGCGGCGCAGCGCATCAAGAACCTCTCGCTGTTCACCGCCGTCTACCGCGCGATCGTCCCGGCGAAGGGCAAGAAGGACGTCACGTCGCTCATCGACGAGTTCCAGTACCCGAAGTACGGCCCC
The DNA here is from genome assembly GCA_036382875.1 of Mycobacteriales bacterium. Taxonomy (GTDB): domain Bacteria; phylum Actinomycetota; class Actinomycetes; order BP-191; family BP-191; genus BP-191. The sequence continues at coordinate 76,838 of DASVPJ010000039.1, read as the reverse complement.
GGCATGATGTGGGAGCGCTGCCGCGACCTGGTCGAGGCGCGCGGCGGCGAGGTCGTCATGCGCACCAACGTCGTCGCGGTCGAGCACCGCGACGGGCGCGCGGTCGCGGTCGTGGCCGAGCGGGCGGACGGCGAGCGGGTGCGCTACGAGTGCGACCACGTCATCTCGTCCATGCCGATCGGGCACCTGCTGCGCGCGATGTCCCCCTCGCCCGCGCCGGACGTCGTGACGTCCGCGCGGCGGCTCAAGCACCGCGACTTCCTCACCGTCGCCCTGGTCGTGCCGGTGTCGCAGTCGTTCCCCGACAACTGGATCTACGTGCACGAGCCGCACGTCCGGCTCGGCCGGGTGCAGAACTTCGGGTCGTGGTCGCCGTACATGGTCAAGGAGGGCTTCACCTGCCTCGGCCTGGAGTACTTCGTCAACGAGGGCGACGACCTCTGGTCCATGGCCGACGACGCGCTGGTGAAGTTCGCGACCGACGAGATCGAGACGCTCGGCCTGGTGCAGCCCGGCTCGGTGTCGGCCGGCTACGTCGTCCGGATGCCGAAGGCGTACCCGGTCTACGACGAGGAGTACGTCGCCAACGTCGACGCGCTGCGCGAGTGGCTCGCGGCGAACGCGCGCAACGTGCAGCCCGTCGGCCGCAACGGCATGCACCGGTACAACAACCAGGACCACTCGATGATGACCGCGATGCTCGCCGTCGAGAACATCCTCGACCCGGCGGCCGGCCACGACCTGTGGGCGGTCAACGTCGAGGAGGAGTACCACGAGGAGGCGAAGGCGCCGTCGGTGCCCGCCGCCGCGTCGCGCGGCACCGGCCGCGACGCGCCGGTCCTCCCGCGCCGCCTCGTCGTTCGCGAGGACGAGAACGACGACGACGACGATCCCGTGTCGGTCGCCGCGGGCTAGCGGTCCCCGGGCGGGAAGCCGTCAGTACGTGCACCGCACGAGCGCGAAGGTGCGCTCGTACAGGTGGTAGCCGAGGCCGACGGCCCGGAACGCCGCGGCCTCCGCGGGAGCGGGGTCGACCGTGATCGAGCCGTCCGGGTTGACCCGGACGATCGGGTCGTCGTCCGGCGTCGGCTGCACCGTCAACGCGGTGAAGTCGCGCACGCACCCGGCCGACGCGGGGCCGGGAGCGGCGACGGACAGGGGCAGGGCGGCGAGGGCCGCCACGGCGAGAGCTCTGCGCATGTCCCCCTTTACGCGCGACCGGGCCGCTTCCTTCGGTCCCGCGCGCCTGCCGGGGTCGCGCGCCGCCGGTCAGCGGCGGGGGCGGAGGCGGCGGTCCTTGCCGTGCCGGTCGTTCAGCCAGATGCTGCCGAGCAGCGCCACGCCGAAGCCCGCCGCGACGAGGAAGCAGACGATCGCCAGTGCCGGGTAGCCGAACAGCCGCGGCCCGGTCGTCTCGATCCGCATCATCATCGCGGCGCCGATGATCAGGGCGGCGATCACCAGGCCGGTGGTGACGCGGTTGGCGAGCTTCTGGATCCCCCACATGATCTCGCGCTCGTCGATGCCGCGGACGTTGAGCTTCAGCTCGCCCTCGGACAGCGCGTCCATCACGCGGTTGACGCGGCCGGGGAAGCGCTCGACGAACTCCTTCGCCTCCAGCACGGAGGCGAACACGTTGCCCTGCGACGCGGTCCCGCGCAGCCGGCGGCGCAGGATGTCCGCGGCCTGCCGGCGGATGGCGTCGTTCGGGTCGTAGTGCGGGTCGAGCGTGCGGGTGACCTCGTCCAGTGCGATGAGCGCGCGGCCCAGCATCGTCAGCTCCGGCGGCGGGCGCACGCCGCTCTCGGCGGACACCCGGCAGAGGTCGATGACGACGGCGCCGGCGCGGATCTGCCCGAGCGCGACGCCCTGGTGCTCGGTCACGATCTCCGACACCGCGCGGCGGAAGCCGGCCTCGTCCAGCTCCTCGTCGGTACGTTCGCCGAGCGAGAGCAACGACCGCGCCGCGTCCTCGCCGCGCCCCTCGCTCGCGGCGAGCAGCAGCTTGAGCAGCTCCTCCTGCATCGGCGCCGGCACCCGGCCGACCATGCCGAGGTCGATCAGCGCGATGTCGCCGGTCTCGGTCAGGAAGACGTTGCCGCCGTGCGGGTCCGCGTGGAAGAAGCCGTCCACGAGGATCTGCTTGAGGTACGCGCCGATGAGCTGGTCGGCGAGCTCGGTGCCCTCGACCTCGAGCTGCGCGAGCGGGCCGAGCGAGGTGAGCTTGCGGCCGCCGATGAAGTCCATCGTGAGCACGCGCGACGTCGTGTAGTCGTGCACCGGAGACGGCACGTGGATGCGGGTGTACTCCGCCAGGTTGGCGCGCAGCGTCTCGAGGTTGCGCGCCTCCTGCGTGTAGTCGAGCTCGCGCATCATCGACTTGCGGAACTCGTCCAGCATGGGCGCGAAGCCGTAGCGGCGGCCGATCGAGGAGTGCTCGTCCAGGAACTCCGCGATCTCGCGCAACGCCTCCAGGTCGGTGAGCACCTGGTCGCGGATGTCCGGGCGCTGCACCTTCACGGCGACCGACCGGCCGTTGCGCAGCACCGCCTTGTGCACCTGGCCGAGGCTGGCGCTGGCGAGGGGGACGTTCTCGAAGATCTGGAACGCCCGCGACATGCGGACGCCGAGCTCGGCCTCGACGATGCGTTCGACGTCCTCGAACGGGAACGGCTCCACGTCGTCCTGCAGCCGGGACAGCGCCTGGACGTACGCGGGCGGGAGCAGGTCGGCGCGGGTCGCCATGAGCTGGCCGAGCTTCACGTAGGTGGGGCCGAGGCGTTCGAGGTCCTTCGCGAGCTCCTCGGCGTTGGCCCGCGCCTCCGCCGTCTCCGGCAGCGCCTCGTCGAACTCGCTCAGCCCGATCTGGGAGACGAGGTCGGACCGGCCGTACTTGGCCAGCAGGACCGCGATGTCCTTGTACCGCTTCAGATGCTGCGGCCGCAGCGAGATGCCCACACCTGGGCGGTACCCGTTCGTAGCCCCGGTGGAAACTACGCGCCGCTCCCGCCGCCGCCCGCCGCCGCCGCCCCCGGGTGAGCGTTTCCTGCAGGGAAGTCGACACGGAGCACGTTCGCTGCAGGAAACGCTCACCCGGGCGAGGTGCGGCCGGTCACTCCCAGCGGAACGTGCGCGCGGCCGCCGCCAGCGCCACCACCGCCCACACCAGCAGCACCGCGGCGGACCGGACGAGCGGGCCGCCGTTGGTGAACGCCGCCTGCAGCCCCTCCACCAGCGCGCCGCTCGGCAGCAGGCGCGCCACCGCGCGCAGGCCGCTCGGCAGCGACGTCAGGGGCACCACCATGCCGCTGACGAGCAGCAGCACGAGGTAGAGCCCGTTCGCGGCGGCCAGGGTCGCCTCCGCGCGCAACGTCCCGGCCATCAGCAGCCCGAGCCCGGCGAACGCCGCCGTGCCAAGCCCGACGAGCAGCACGAGCAGGACCGCGCCGCGCAGCCCGGCCGACGAGCGCCAGCCCAGCGCCAGCCCGAGCCCGAGGATCAGGGCGACCTGCAACGCCTGCACGGCCAGCACCGACAGGGTCTTGGCCAGGAGCAGCCCGGAGCGGGGGAGCGGCGTCGCGCCGAGGCGCTTGAGGACGCCGTACGACCGCTCGAAGCCGGTCGCGATCGCCAGCCCGGTCATCGACGTGGACATCACCGCGAGCGCGACGATGCCCGGCACGAGCGCGGACAGCGTGGTGTCCACGACGTCAACGGTGCCGAAGAACGCGAGCAGCCCGAGCGGGATCACGAGCGTCAGCAGCAGCGACTCGCCGCGGCGCAGCGTCAGGCGCAGCTCCATCAGGGTCTGGGCGAGGATCACCGCAACGCCCTCCCGGTCAGCCCCAGGAACACGTCCTCCAGTGACCGCCCGGCCCGCAGGTCGCGTGCGAGCACGCCGCGCTCGGCGCACCAGGCGGTGACGGCGGCGAGCAGCGCGGGCGTCGCGTCGCCGGCGACGGCGTAGCGCCCGGGCGCCTCCTCGACGGCGCCCGCGAGGCCGGTCAGGTCGAGCCCGGGCGGCGCGCGGAACGTCACCCCGCCACCGGTCAGCGACGCGAGCGGCCCGGCGGCCACGACGCGGCCGCCGTCGACCACGACGACGTCGTCGGCCAGCGACTCGGCCTCGTCCATCAGGTGCGTCGTCAGCACGACGGTCACGCCGCCGTCGCGCAGCGACCGTACGAGGTCCCACGTGGTCAGCCGCGCCTGCGGATCGAGCCCGGCGGTCGGCTCGTCCAGAAACACCACGTCGGGCCGCCCGACGAGCGCCAAGGCGAGCGAGAGCCGCTGCTTCTCGCCGCCGGACAGCCGCCGGTACGCCGGGCGGCGGGGGATCGCGAGGCGTTCGAGCAGCTCGGCCGGGTCGAGCGGCGCCGGGTAGAACGACGCCACGAGCCGCAGCATCTCCAGCGGGTACGCGCCCGGGTAGACGCCGCCGGACTGGAGCATCACGCCCATCAGCCGGGTCAGCGCGCGGTGGTCACGGACCGGGTCCAGGCCGAGCACCCGCACGGTGCCGGCGGACGGGCGGCGGTAGCCCTCGCAGGTCTCGACGGTCGTGGTCTTGCCGGCGCCGTTCGGGCCGAGCAGCGCGAGCAGCGTGCCGGGCCGCGCGCCGAACGACACCCCGTCGACGGCGACGGTGCCGCCGTAGCGGACGACGAGGCCGTCGACCTCGACGGCGTACGTCACCTAGGAGACGACGATCTCACCGGCCATGCCGAGGCTGGCGTGCGGCTGGCAGAAGTACTTGAACGTCCCCGCCTTGCTGAACGTGTACGAGTACGTCGTGAAGCCGACCGGCGCCTTGAGCGGCCCGGCCGCGTCGGCGCCCGTGTCGGGCGTGCCGGAGTCGACGCTGTGGAACTCGCCGGGGGCGGAGTTCCAGGTGACCTTGGTGCCGACCTTGACCTCGAGCTTGGCCGGCGCGAACGCCGTGCCCTTCGCGAGCACCGTGTCGCCGCCGCCGGCCGGCGCGCCGGTGATCGCGGCCGCGGACGACGCGGGCGCGGAGGTCGGCGCCTCGGTCGTGGGGGCGAGGGAGGAGGGCTTCGGGAACACCGTGGCCGGGACCGACGGCACCGCGATCGGCGTCGCGTGGTCGGTCGGCACGACGCGGTCCTTCTCGGCGCACGCGGTGAGCACCAGCGGCAACGCGACCGCGGCGACGACGAGGCGCTTCGTGGCGAGCATGGGGGTTCCGGGCCTTCCTGTCGGGGATCGCTACGGAGGATATCCAGCCGCGGCCCGCACCGACGAAACGGCGCACGGGGCAACGGCCTCGCGCCGGGCCGGGCCGGCAGCGGCCCCGCCCGGGACCCGGCCGCCGGCGGGGACCGGGCGTCACCGGCCGGACGAACCCGCCCCCGCCGGGCGCAACGGACATCTCACCCGCAGGAGAGAGTCCGTGTCTTTCCCCCCGATCCGGCGCGGGGCGACCTAACCTCGTGCCGTGTTCGCTTCCTCGCGCAAGGTAGCGGCGGTCACCGCCGCGCTCGCCCTCGTGGCGGGCTGCTCGTCGGGCAAGAAGGCGACGCCGGAGGCGTTGCCGTCGAGCCCCGTGCCGTCGCCCAGCGCGACGACCGCGTCCCCGACGCCGTCGCCGAAGCCCGGCCTCGTCTCGCCCTTCACCGGGCTCCCGGTCGACAAGCTCCGGCCGGTCATCGCGGTGAAGATCGACAACGCCCGCCTGGCCCGCCCGCAGCGCGGCCTGGACGACGCGGACATCGTGTACGAGGAGGTCGTCGAGGGCCGCACGACGCGGTTCGTCGCGATCTTCTCGTCGCGCGAGGCGAAGGACATCGGGCCGGTCCGCAGCGTGCGCGAGAGCGACATGCCGCTGCTGGCCATGTTCGGCCGGGTGGCGTTCGCGTTCTCCGGCGGCAACAAGGGCGTCTTCGCGCAGGTCCGCAAGGCCAACGTCATCGACGCGTCGTTCAACAGCAACCGCGGCGCCTACACGATCGCCGGCCGCCGCGTCGACGCGTTCAACTACGTCACGTCGTCGCAGCGGCTGCTCAACGTCGCCCCGAACGCCACCGTGGCGAAGGACATCGGCTTCCGGTTCGGCGCGCTGCCGGCCCGCGGCCCCGGCCGCGGCACCAGCCTCGACCTCGTCTGGTCGCGCTTCGCGCGGACCGGCTGGAGGTGGGACGCCGCCCGCAAGGCGTACCTGCGCTCCATGGACGGCGCGCCGGCGAAGCTGCGCAACGGCAGCCAGCAGCAGGCCCAGACGGTGATCGTCCAGTACGTCACGGTGAAGAGCTCGCGCTACAGCGACGTGCACGGCGCGGTGTCGCCGTACACGGTCACGACCGGCAAGGGCAACGTCGTCGTGCTGCGTGACGGCCGTTCGATCACCGGCACGTGGGTCCGCAACGGCACCGGCGCGACGCGGTTCCTCGACAAGAGCGGCAAGGACATCCCGCTCCACGTCGGCCCGGTCTGGGTGATGCTCGTCCCGAACGACCTCCGCGCGCGTATCTCGTAAGGCGCCGCCCCGGCGCCGCCGTACGATGGAGGCATGACCGAGACGGGTACCGCGCGGGTCAAGCGCGGCATGGCCGAGATGCTCAAGGGCGGCGTCATCATGGACGTCGTCACGCCCGAGCAGGCGAAGATCGCCGAGGACGCGGGCGCGGTGGCCGTGATGGCGCTGGAACGCGTGCCCGCGGACATCCGCAGGGACGGCGGCGTGGCGCGGATGAGCGACCCCGACATGATCGACGGGATCGTCGCGGCCGTCTCGATCCCCGTCATGGCGAAGGCCCGGATCGGGCACTTCGTCGAGGCCCAGGTGCTGCAGGCGCTCGGCGTCGACTACGTCGACGAGTCCGAGGTGCTCACGCCGGCCGACGAGGCGCACCACATCGACAAGTGGCAGTTCACGGTGCCGTTCGTCTGCGGCGCGACGAACCTCGGCGAGGCGCTGCGGCGGCTCACCGAGGGCGCGGCGATGATCCGGTCGAAGGGCGAGGCCGGCACCGGCAACGTGGTCGAGGCCACCCGGCACATGCGCCAGATCACCGGCGACATCCGCCGGCTGACGACGCTGGACGAGACCGAGCTGTTCGCCGCCGCCAAGGAGCTGCGCGCGCCGTACGAGCTGGTCAAGGAGGTCGCGACGCTCGGCCGGCTGCCGGTCGTGCTGTTCACCGCCGGCGGCATCGCGACGCCCGCGGACGCCGCGATGATGATGCAGCTCGGCGCGGACGGCGTGTTCGTCGGGTCCGGCATCTTCAAGTCCGGCGACCCGGCGGCGCGGGCGCGGGCCATCGTCGAGGCGACGACGTTCTACAACGACCCCGACGTCATCGCGAAGGTCTCCCGCGGCCTCGGCGAGCCGATGGTGGGCATCAACATCGACACGCTCCCGGCGACGGAGCGGTACGCCGACCGCGGCTGGTGACGCGCCTCCTCGCCGCCGCCGCGCTCGCGGCGCTGCTCGCCGCCGGCTGCGCCGACGACCCGGAGCCCCGCACGTACACGCCGGTCCAGGTCTACGACGCCGCCGTCGCGGCGGGCACCGCCCGCATCACGATCACGGTCACCGCGGACGAGGTCGCGCCCGGCATCGACGCCGGCTCCACCGGGAACGGCGTCGCCGACCTGAAGGCGGGCACCGCCGCGGTGCGGGTGGAGTTCAGCGGGTACGCGTTCGAGCAGCCCGGCTACGAGTCCGTCTCGACCGCCGACCGCGTGTACCTGCGGACCACGGGCGAGTGGGTCACGTTCCGCGCGAAGGCCGACGAGCGCGGCGTGCTGGCCGTCCCGACGCTGCCGCTCCAGCGGCTCCGCGACGTGCGCGAGTGGTCGGCCGTCGGCGAGGAGGAGGTCGGCGGGCGGGACACCCGCCACTACCGCGGCCGGACCGGCGACACCGCGCAGCAGGTCGACGCGTGGGTCGGTGCCGACGGCCGGCCCGTCCGGGTCGACCTCGCGGGCGACCCGAAGGCGCACCTGGCGTTCCGGCTGGACCTGCGCGACTACGGCGCCGCCGCCGACGTCACCGTCCCGGCCGGCGCGAAGGAGGTCCGCGACTTCGACGCGGCGTTCAAGGCGGTGGGGCTGCTGTGAGGCTGGTGGCGGTCGCCGCGGCGGCGGCGTTGCTGGCCGGCTGCTCGAACGGCGCAGACCCCTCGCCCGCCGCGCCGTCGCCGACGCCGTCGGTGACGGCCACGGCCGGCGTGGTCGCCGGCGACCCCACCTCGCTGGTCCGCGCGTCGGCGGACGCGGCGCGGCGGGAGGCCGGGGCGGCGTACACGTTCCTGCTCGCCGGCCGCTCCGCCCCGAACGCGCCCGTGGACCGCATCAGCGGCGTCGGCCGCATCGACCTGGTCACCGACACCGCCGCCACCCGCGGCGACTTCGGGCTGGCCAGCGAGGGGCGGCAGTACGACGTCGTGACGCGCGGGACGCTGTACTGGCTGTCCGTGCCGCCGCGGTACCGCACCGGCTACGTGAAGACGCCGTGGGTCTCGACGACGCTCACCTCCGCGCGGCTCGGCATGAGCACGCTCGGCCACCCGGGCACGTACCTCGACCTGCTGCGCGGCGCGTCCGCGATGAGCCTCGCGGGCACGGAGGACGTGCGGGGCGTCACGGCGCGGCACTACACCGGGCGCATCCTCGCGAGCGACTTCCTCGGCGCGCTGCCGGCCGGCCTGCGCGACGGGACGCGGGCGGCGTTCGCCGGCGTCGCCGAGGTCCACCTGGAGGTGTGGCTGGACCCGCAGGGCCGGCCGTGGCGGGTGCGCTCGCGGGCGACGGTCGGGCGGACCGAGGTGGAGTCGGCGTTCGACGTGACGCGCTACGGCCCGGTGGCGACGGTCACGGTGCCGGACCAGGTGACGCCGTTGCCGCGCGTCGAGACCGCGCTGCAGGCCGCCGGCGTGGGAACGCGGTGACGCGGGTCGGGGTGCTCGCGCTGCAGGGGGACGTCCGCGAGCACGTGCGGTCGCTGACCGAGGCCGGCGCCGAGGCGGTCCCGGTGAAGACCCGGGCCGAGCTGGACTCGGTCGACGGGATCGTGGTGCCGGGCGGCGAGTCCACGACCATCGGCAAGCTGCTGACGATCTTCGGCCTGCTGGAGCCGTTGCGGCGGCGGATCACCGACGGGCTGCCGGCGTACGGGTCGTGCGCCGGGATGATCCTGCTCGCGAACGACGTCGCCGGCGGCGTGCCCGGCCAGCCGACGATCGGCGGGCTCGACGTGACCGTGCGGCGCAACGCGTTCGGCCGCCAGGTGGACTCGTTCGAGACCGACCTCGACGTGGCCGGGGTCGAGGGCGGGCCGGTGCACGCCGTGTTCATCCGCGCGCCGTGGGTCGAGCGCGTCGGCGACGGCGTCGAGGTGCTCGCGGAGACCGCCGGCCACCCGGTCGCGGTCCGGCAGGGCCGGCTGCTGGCCACGTCGTTCCACCCGGAGCTGACGGGGGACCGGCGGGTCCACGAGCTGTTCGTGCGGATGGTGGGGTAACCGCCCCGGTACGCTGAGCGCCATGAGTGGGCACTCCAAGTGGGCGACGACCAAGCACCAGAAGGCGGCCAAGGACGCCAAGCGGGGCAAGGCGTTCGCGAAGCTCATCAAGACGATCGAGGTCGCGGCGCGCACCGGCGGCGGCGACCCGGCGGGCAACCCGACGCTCGCCGACGCGATCGTGAAGGCCCGCAAGGAGTCCGTCCCGCTCGACAACATCGAGCGCGCGATCAAGCGCGGCTCCGGCGAGCTGGCCGACGGCGTGGCGTACGAGTCGATCATGTACGAGGGCTACGCGCCCGGCGGCGTCGCGGTCCTCGTCGAGTGCCTCACCGACAACCGCAACCGCGCCGCCTCCGAGGTCCGCACGGTGTTCAGCCGCAACGGCGGCAACCTCGCCGACCCCGGCTCGGTCGCCTACCTGTTCAGCCGCAAGGGCGTCGCGCTGGTGCCGAAGCGCGACGGGCTCACCGAGGACGACGTGCTCGGCGCGGTGCTCGACGCCGGCGCGGAGGAGGTCAACGATCTAGGCGACGCGTTCGAGGTGGTCTGCGAGGCGGGCGACGTGCACGCGGTCCGCCTCGCGCTGGAGGCCGCCGGCATCGAGCCGGACTCGGCGGAGATGACGTTCCTCCCGTCGATGTCGGTGACGCTGGAGGACGAGACCGCGAAGAAGGTGCTGAAGCTCGTCGACCTGCTGGACGACCTGGACGACGTGCAGAGCGTCTGGGCCAACTTCGACGTCTCCGACGAGGTCCTCGAGTCCGTCTGACGCCGCGCTGGATTTCGCGACCGCCCGCGCCCGCGCCGCGCTGGATTTCGCGACCCGGTCGCACGTCGCGTACGGCGTTGCCCGATAACGCGACCGGGTCGCGGCATCCGCGCGGGCGACGCGCCTCCGCGCGGGCGGCGCGCCTCCGCGGGCGCGGGCGTCCGCCGGGTTACGGTACGAACACCTGTTCGGAACGGAGGCCGGATGCGCGTGCTCGGGGTGGACCCCGGACTGACCCGCTGCGGCCTCGGCGTGGTCGACAGCGGCCCCGGCGGCCGGCTCGCGCTCGTGGCGGTCGGCGTCGCGACGACGCCGGCCACCGACGACGTGGCCCAGCGCCTCAACGCCCTCGCCGACGCCGTCGACGCGTGGATCGCCACGCACGCGCCGGACGTGGTGGCGGTCGAGCGGGTGTTCAGCCAGCACAACGTCCGCACGGTCATGGGCACCGCGCAGGCGGGCGCGGTCGCGATCCTCGGCGCCGCCCGCGCGGGCGTGCCCGTCGTGCTCCACACGCCGAGCGAGGTGAAGGCGGCGGTGACCGGCAACGGCCGCGCCGACAAGGCGCAGGTCGCCACGATGGTCACCCGGCTGCTCCGGCTGGCCGCGCCGCCGAAGCCCGCGGACGCCGCCGACGCGCTGGCGCTCGCGATCTGCCAGCAGTGGCGCGGCCCGGCCGCGAGCCGGCTGGCGACGGCGTTGCGGGCCGCCCGGTGATCGCCTCGTTGACCGGCCGCGTCGCGGCGGTCTCTCCCGAGGGCGCGGTGGTCGAGGTCGGCGGCATCGGCGTGCTCGTGCAGTGCGCGCCCGGCACGATCGCCACGCTGCGCCCCGGCGCGCAGGCCACGCTGCACACCGCGCTCGTGGTGCGCGAGGACAGCCTGACGCTCTACGGGTTCGCCACGGCGGACGAGCGGGCGACGTTCGAGCTGCTCCAGACCGCCAGCGGAGTGGGGCCGCGGCTCGCGCAGGCGATCCTCGCGGTGCACACCCCGGACGCGGTACGCCGCGCCGTCGCCACCGACGACCACGCGGCGTTGACGCTCGTCCCCGGCATCGGCAAGAAGGGCGCGCAACGCATCGTGCTCGAGCTCAAGGACCGGCTCGGCGCCCCCGGCGACGGCCTCGCGACCTCGGCGCCGATCGCCGACGCGGGCGTGCGGTCGCAGGTGCGCGACGCGCTGCTCAGCCTCGGCTACGCCGCCCGCGAGGCCGACGAGGCCGCCCGCTCCGCGCCGGAGGACGGCGACGTCGGCCAGGCGCTCAAGGTCGCGCTGCGCGGGCTGGCCCGCCGGTGAACGACGACACGCTCGCCCCCACGCCGCTCGCCGACGAGCGGGAGGTCGAGGCCGGGCTGCGGCCGCGCACGCTGGACGAGTTCGTCGGCCAGGAACGCGTCCGCGAGCAGCTCGCCGTGGTGATCGAGTCGGCCCGCCGGCGCGGCACCGCGCCGGACCACCTGCTGTTCTCCGGCCCGCCCGGGCTCGGCAAGACGAGCCTCGCGATGATCGTCGCGGCCGAGATGGGCGTGCCGATCCGCGTGACCAGCGGCCCGGCGATCGAGCGGGCCGGCGACCTCGCGGCCGTGCTGACCGCGGTGGCGGCGGGCGAGGTGCTGTTCATCGACGAGGTGCACCGCATGTCGCGCCCCGCCGAGGAGCTGCTCTACGGCGCCATGGAGGACTTCCGCATCGACGTGGTCGTCGGCAAGGGCCCCGGCGCGACGGCCATCCAGGTGCCGCTGGAGCCGTTCACGCTGATCGGCGCGACGACCCGCAGCGGGCTGCTGACCGGGCCGCTGCGCGACCGGTTCGGCTTCGTGGGGCGGATGGAGTTCTACGAGCCGGAGGAGCTGGGACGGGTGCTGGCCCGCTCGGCGAGCCTGCTGAACGTCCGCATCGACGGCGACGCCGCCGCCGAGATCGCCCGCCGCTCGCGGGGCACGCCGCGGATCGCGAACCGGCTGCTCCGCCGGGTCCGCGACTTCGCGGAGGTGCGCGGCGACGGCGTCGTCACGCACGCGGTCGCCCGCGAGGCGCTGGCCCTGTACGACGTCGACCTGCTCGGCCTCGACCGGCTCGACCGCGCGGTGCTGGACGCGGTCGTGCGCCGCTTCGGCGGCGGGCCGGTGGGGCTCGGCACGGTCGCGGTGGCCGTGGGGGAGGAGCCGGAGACGGTGGAGACCGTCGCGGAGCCGTTCCTGGTGCGGGCCGGGCTGCTGGCCCGGACGCCGCGCGGCCGGGTGGCGACGCTGGCCGCCTGGCACCACCTGGGGCTGGCCGCGCCGCCGTCGGCCGGAACGCTCTTCGACTGAGTCGCCGGGCGCCCGCTCCGCGGGCGACTAGCTGAGCGCCGCCTCGATCGCGGCGAGGACGCGCGCGGCGGCGGTGGTGTCGCTGACCGCGACGACCGGCAGGTCCACGATCGGCTCGCCGCCGCCGGCCTTGCGCCGGGGCCGCCGCTGGATCCGCGTCTGCGTCATGGCCTACCTATCGGCGGGACGCCCGATCGGGTGACGGGCAAACCGGACGAAACGGCGGGTGGTTCCGGAAACCGCCCGGACGAACTAGTCCGCCGCCACGTTCGTTGAGCGTGCCGAACGCACTGACTAGACTCGCCGTACGGCCACGGCGCAGCGTCGTGGCCGCGCGCACGTCCGCACCCGGAAGCGAGAGAACCGCGTGACCTACGCCCAGGAGCAGCAGAGCAGCCCGCTCGGCGGCCTGATCGTCCTGCTGCCGCTCCTCCTGCTGTTCTACTTCCTCGGCATCCGCCCCGGCCGCAAGCGCATGCAGCAGATGCAGCAGGTCCAGCAGCGGCTCGCGCCGGGCGCCGAGGTCGTGACGACGGCGGGCCTCTACGGCACCGTCACCGGGGTCGAGGGCAGCGACGTGACGCTGGAGATCGCGCCGGGCGTGCACGCGAGGTTCGACCAGCGCGCGGTCATGCGGATCGTGGAACCGCTGCCGGAGGCGATCCCCGCCGACGGCGACGAGACGACCTAGAGGGGACGATGGCGACCAAGACGACGTCGGGGGCTCGCACCGCGAGGCCCAGCCGACCGCTGGTGTTCCTGCTGCTCATCCTCGTCGGGCTCCCCGCCCTCGTCTTCTGGCGGAGCTGGGAGCCGCGGCAGGGTCTCGACCTGGTCGGCGGCACGAGCGTCATCCTGACGCCGAAGGGCGCCAAGCCCACGTCCGGCGCGCTCACCTCGGCCGTCGACATCATCCGGCAGCGGGTGAACGGCACCGGCGTCACCTCCGCCGAGGTCGTCCGCGAGGGCGAGAACATCCGCGTCTCGCTGCCCAACGTCGGCCGCACCGAGGCGCTGCGGATCGTCGGCACGACGGCCGAGCTGACGTTCCGGCCGGTCGTGCAGACGGCCGCGCCCGGCCCGGCGACCGCGCCGACCGCGACGCCGGCGCCGAGCGGCAGCGCGAAGCCCAGCGCCAGCGCGTCCGCGAAGCCGAGCGCCAGCACCTCCGCCAGCGCCTCCACCACCGCGCGGCCCCGCCCGCTCGCCGGCCTGCCCGGCCAGGCGCCGAGCCCGTCGCCGACCACGACGGCGAAGCCGAGCGCGAGCACGTCGCCGTCCCCGCGGCCGTCCGCCTCCGCGACGCCCGCCCAGGACGGCGCGCTCACCGTGGACCAGGTGCTGGCCGAGATCGACTGCGGCGACCCGGCCGACCGGCAGCGGGTCGCGGCGTGGTTCGGCAACCCGATCCACAACAAGGAGCAGATCGCCTCCTGCGACGTCAACGGCGACGCCAAGTACGTGCTCGGGCCCGCGGAGATGACCGGCCGCGACATCCGCACCGCGAACGCCACCATCAACACCGGCGGCTCGCAGATCGCCACCGGCGCCTGGGTCGTCGCGCTGGAGATGAAGAGCGCACCCAACTGGGGCAAGCTCACCGAGAAGTACGTAGGCCAGCAGCTCGCGATCGTGCTGGACGGCCTGACCCAGTCGGCGCCGACGATCAACGAGAAGATCCCCGACGGCCGCGCCGAGATCAGCGGCTCGTTCACCGAGAAGTCCGCGCGCGAGCTCGCGAACGTCCTCAAGTACGGTGCGCTGCCCGTGCAGTTCGAGCAGTCGCAGACGCAGACGATCTCGCCGACGCTGGGCGAGCGCTCGCTCGACGGCGCGCTGCTCGCCGGCCTCCTCGGCCTCGGCCTGGTGCTGCTGTACGCGATCCTGTACTACCGCGCGCTCGGCCTCGTCACGATCGTCGGCATGCTGATCTTCGCGGTGCTGAACTGGCTCGCGATCGTCATCCTCGGCGAGACCATCGGCTTCACCGTGACCCTCGCCGGCATCGCCGGCCTGATCGTGTCGGTCGGCATCAGCGCCGACTCCTACGTCGTCTTCTACGAACGTCTCCGCGACGAGGTGCGCTCGGGCAAGAGCGTCCAGCAGGGCGTCGCGCGCGGCTTCTCGCGGGCGTTCCGGACGATCCTCTCGGCCGACATGGTGTCGTTCCTCGCGGCGGTCATCCTCTACGTGCTCTCCGTCGGCGAGGTGCGCGGCTTCGCGTTCACCCTCGGCCTGGCGACGCTGATCGACGTCTTCGTCGCGTGGTTCTACACGCGGCCGGTCGTCACGCTGCTCGCGCGCACCCGGATGTTCCGCCAAGGCAGGTACGGCGGTCTCGCGGGCACCCACGCCGTCGCCACCCCGAAGGAGGCGTGATGTCGCTGTTCAGCCGCCTGTACCAGGGCGAGACGTCGTTCGACTTCATCGGGCGGCGGCGCACCTGGTACGCCATCTCGGGGACGGTGCTGGCGATCTGCCTGCTCAGCCTGATCTTCCGCGGCTTCAACCTCGGCGTGGACTTCACCGGCGGCGCGGTCTTCGAGTTCAAGCCGACGAAGGCCACCAACGTCACCGAGGTCACCCAGACCGTCGAGGACGCCGGCGTCTCCGGCGAGGTGCGGGTCGAGAAGATCGGCTCGGGCACCGGCTCGTACCGCGTCAAGACCAAGACGCTCAGCGGCGAGCAGGTGGACAAGGTGTCCGCCGCGCTGGCCAAGGAGTACGGCGTCCCGGCCGAGTCGATCAACCCGACCTCGGTCAGCGCGACGTGGGGCGAGCAGATCACGCGCAAGGCGCTGATCGGCCTCGCGGTGTTCATCGCGGCGGTCATCCTCTACATCTCGATGCAGTTCGAGCCGAAGATGGCGCTCGCGTCGATCGCCGCCATGGTGCACGACATCGTCATCACCGCGGGCATCTACTCGATCGTCGGGTTCGAGGTGACGCCGTCGACGGTCATCGCGTTCCTGACGATCCTGGGCTACTCGCTCTACGACAACATCGTGGTGTTCGACAAGGTGAAGGAGAACACCGTCGGGCTCGCGGGCGGCAACCGGATGGACTACTCCGAGGCCGCGAACCTCTCCATCAACCAGACGATCATGCGCTCGATCAACACGACGCTGACCTCGCTGCTGCCGGTCGCGTCGCTGCTGTTCGTGGGCGTCATCTTCCTCGGCGCCGGCTCGCTGAAGGACCTCTCGCTGTCGCTGTTCACCGGCATGGCGGCGGGCGCGTACTCGTCGGTGTTCTTCGCGACGCCGTTGCTGGTCGAGATGAAGGAGCGGGAGCCGCAGTTCAAGGCGCTCAAGCAACGCGTCCTGCTGCGCCGCCAGCAGCTCGCCTCCGGCAGCCAGCGGGCGATGACGCCGGCCGCGGCGGCCGCCGCGGGCGGCGGCGGTGCCGTCGTGGACGACGCGCCGCCGGCCCGGGAGACGTCGAGGCCGCGTCCGTCGGGGAGCCGCCCGCAGCCGCGCCCGCAGAAGCGCAAGGGCGGCAAGGGCGGGCGGCCGAGCGGCAAGAAGAAGCGCTGACGGTGACGCCGGCGACGCCGGCCGCGCCGGCCGCGCCCGCGGGGGCGGCCCGCCCGCGCGGGCCGCTGGACGTCGAGGCGCTGCTGCGCGAGCGCATCCGCGACGTCCCGGACTTCCCGAGTCCGGGCATCCTGTTCAAGGACATCGCGCCGCTGCTCGCCGACCACGTGGCGTTCGCGCACGCCGTGGACGCGATCGTCGCCCACCACGGCCGCGGCACGGTCGACAAGGTGGTCGGCATCGAGGCGCGCGGGTTCATCGTCGCGGCGCCGGTGGCGTACCACTTCGGCGCCGGGTTCGTGCCGGTGCGCAAGGCGGGCAAGCTGCCGTCGGCGACGTTCGGGCGGACGTACGACCTGGAGTACGGCACCGCGACGCTCGAGGTGCACCGCGACGCGTTCGCGCCGGGGGACCGGGTGCTCATCGTGGACGACGTGCTGGCGACCGGCGGCACCGTCGGCGCGGCCCGCGCGCTGGTCGCCGAGGCGGGCGGCGAGGTGGTCGGCTGCTCGGTCGTGATCGAGCTGCGCGCGCTCGGCGGGCGGGAGCGCCTGCCGGGGCTCGACGTGCACGCGCTCGTGTCGTACTGACGCGGCCGTACACTGGGGGCTCCGCCCCGTACGACAGGAGCCGCGATGGCCTCCGACATGGCCCCCGCCACGTCGGACTCCACCACGCCCACCGCCGAGCCGCCGACCGCGGGGGCGACCCCGCCGGTCGCGCCGCCGCGCACGCCCGCCGAGCCGCCCCCCGTACCCCGCCGGGTCCGCGCCGCGCTCGGCCGCCTCGGCCGCTCCTCGACGCCGCCCGAGCTGGACACGCTGCTCCGCACGCTGCGCAACACGCACCCCAAGGAGGACCTGCGCGCGGTCGTGCGGGCGTACGAGGTCGCCAAGGAGGGCCACGCCGGCCAGGTGCGGCGCTCGGGCGAGCCGTACGTCACGCACCCGCTCGCGGTCGCCGAGATCCTCGCCGACCTGGGCATGCTGCCGACGCCGATCGTGGCGGCGTTGCTGCACGACCTGGTCGAGGACACGCCGGCCACGCTGGACAGCGTGCGCGCGGAGTTCGGCGACGAGGTCGCGCTCCTCGTCGACGGCGTGACCAAGCTGGACAAGGTGAAGTACGGCGAGGCCGCGCAGGCCGAGTCGATCCGCAAGATGGTCGTCGCGATGGCCCGCGACGCGCGGGTGCTCGTCATCAAGCTGGCCGACCGGCTGCACAACATGCGGACCCTGTCCCACCTCCGGCCGGAGAAGCAGGAGAAGGTCGCGCGCGAGACGTTGGAGATCTTCGCGCCGCTGGCCCACCGCCTCGGCATGAACACGATCAAGTGGGAGCTCGAGGACCTCGCGTTCGCGACGCTGTACCCGAAGCGCTACGAGGAGATCGTGCGGCTCGTGGCCGACCGCGCGCCGAGCCGGGACACGTACCTCGAGACCGTCGTCGACGAGGTCTCCGCGCACCTGCGCGAGGCGAAGATCAAGGCGCACGTCACCGGCCGGCCGAAGCACTACTACTCGATCTACCAGAAGATGATCGTGCGCGGTCGCGACTTCGCGGACATCCACGACCTGGTCGGACTGCGCGTGCTGGTGGACAGCGAGCGCGACTGCTACGCCGCGCTCGGCACCATCCACGGCATCTGGACGCCGATCCCGGGCCGCTTCAAGGACTACATCGCGCGGCCCAAGTTCAACATGTACCAGTCGCTGCACACGACGGTGATCGGGCCGGACGGCAAGACCGTCGAGCTGCAGATCCGGACGTACTCCATGCACCGGGTCGCCGACTACGGCATCGCCGCGCACTGGAAGTACAAGGAGCCGAAGGGCGACGGCGCCAAGGCCGACGACCTGAACTGGCTGCGGCAGATCCACGACTGGCAGAAGGAGACGGCGGACCCGGGCGAGTTCCTCGACTCGCTGCGCTTCGACCTCTCGGCCGGCGAGGTCTACGTCTTCACGCCGAAGGGCGACGTCATCTCGCTGCCGTCCGGTGCCACGCCGGTCGACTTCGCGTACGCCGTGCACACCGAGGTCGGCCACCGCTGCATCGGCGCGCGGGTCAACGGCCGCCTGGTGCCGTTGGAGAGCCCGCTCGACAACGGCGACGTGGTCGAGGTGTTCACGTCCAAGGCGGCGACCGCGGCGCCGAGCCAGGACTGGCTCGCGTTCGTCACGACGCCGCGGGCGCGCAACAAGATCCGGCAGTGGTTCGCCAAGGAGCGCCGCGAGGACGCGATCGAGGCGGGCAAGGAGGCGATCGCCAAGGCGATGCGCAAGCAGGGCCTGCCGCTGCAGCGCCTGCTGTCCGGCGACGCGCTGGTCGCGCTGGCGAAGGACCTGCGCTATCCGGACATCGCGTCGTTGTACGCCGCCGTCGGCGAGAACCACGTCTCCGCGACGACGATCGTGCACCGGCTCGTCCAGTCCCTGGGCGGCCCCGAGGGGGCCGTCGAGGACCTGGCCGAGACGGTCAAGCCGCCGACGCGGACGCCGCGGCCGCGGACCGCCGGCGACCCCGGCGTCGTCGTGAAGGGCGCCAGCGACGTCTGGGTGAAGCTGGCCCGCTGCTGCACGCCGGTGCCGGGCGACCCGATCGTCGGGTTCGTCACGCGCGGCAACGGCGTGTCCGTGCACCGCACGGACTGCATCAACGTCGAGGGGCTACGCCAGCAGCCCGGCCGCCTGGTCGAGGTCGAGTGGGCGCCGTCGGCCGGGTCGTCGTTCCTCGTGGCCATCCAGGTCGAGGCGCTGGACCGCACCCGGCTGCTCTCCGACGTGACGCGGGCGCTGTCCGACCACCACGTGAACATCCTGTCGGCGTCGGTCACCACGACCCGCGACCGGGTCGCGGTGTCGCGGTTCACGTTCGAGATGGCCGACCCGACGCACCTCAACCACCTGCTCAAGTCGGTCCGCCAGGTGGAGGGCGTCTACGACGCCTACCGCGTGGTGTCGACCAAGGGCTAGCCGGCCGCCCGCGACGGCGGCCGGGGCCGGCCGGGCCGGCCGGCCCCGGACCGGGCCCCAACTGTGCGGCCCGGGCCCCCTCCCGCGTGGTGATCTTCACAGTTCGGGAGGGGCCCCTACGACGCCGAGGCGCTCGGCTTCGTGCTCGGGGTGGTGGCGGGGGTCGAGGCGGTCGGCGCGGGCGTGCCGGTCGGCGTGGGGGTGCCGGTCGGGTTGGTCGCCGGCGGCGTCTCGCTGATCACGAACGACGTGATCGTCACCTCCTGCGCCGGGGCGCCGTCCGGGGCCTTGTCCTTGATCCCGGTCTTGTGGATCGCGTCGAGGACGTCCATGCCCTTGGTGATCTGCCCGAAGACGGTGTAGTTCGGCGGGAGCGTGGAGTCCTTGATCACCAGGAAGAACTGCGAGCCGTTCGAGCCGGCGCCCGAGTTGGCCATCGCCACGGTGCCCCGCGGGTACTTGGCGTTGCCGTCGGGGCCGGCCGTCGGCAGGTTCTCGTCCTTGAACTTGTAGCCGGGGCCGCCGCCGCCGGAGCCGGTCGGGTCACCGCACTGGAGCACGACGAGGCCCGGCGTGTTGGTCTGCCGGTGGCACACGGTGCCGTCGAAGAACTTGCTCCCGGTGAGGTGCTGGAACGACCCCACCGTGCACGGCGCCTTGTCGGCGAACAGCGCCATCTCGACGGTGCCCTTGTTCAGCGTCAGCGTGCCGCTCTTGGTGCCGGGCGACGCCGGGCCGGGCGGCATCCCCGGGTTCTTGCCGCCGCTGTTGCCGCCCTCGCTGGTGGCCTGGCACTGGTCGACGAACGCCGCCGCCTCGACGGTGTCCTTGCCGTCGCCCTTGAAGACGGCGACGAGCACCAGGATCAGCACGACCGCGAGGGCGCCGCCGCCGACGCCGAGCCCGAGCCTGAGGTTGCGCTTGCGGCGGGCGGCGCGCTCGGCGGCCCGGCGCGCGGCCTGGCGCTCCGCCCGGCGGCGGGCGAGCTCGCGTTGTCTCTTGTTGCTCGGCACCAGTGACTCCCCGGTGATCGGTGGCTGACCGAAGCGGAAGTCTAGGGCAGAGCAGAACGCGTTCGCGGCACCCGACGGGCCGTCGGTAGTCTTGCCCGCATGCTCGTGAGGGGGTTCCCGGCCGGTTCGTGGCAGACGAACTGCTACGTCGTCGCGCCCGGACCCGGCGAGCAGTGCGTGATCGTGGACCCCGGCCAGGACTCCGTGCGCGGCATCGACGCGATCGTCGAGGAGCACCGCCTCCAGCCGGTCGCGGTCCTCCTCACCCACGGCCACCTCGACCACACGTGGAGCGTCGCGCCGGTCTGCGGCGCCCGCGACGTGCCCGCGTACGTCCACCCGGCCGACCGCTACATGCTCAGCGACCCCGGGCGCGCGTTCGGGCTGCCGCCGGGGGAGCGCCCGTTCGGGCTGGAGTTCACCGAGCCGTCCGACGTGATCGAGCTGACCGGGCAGGACGACGTGACGCTGGCCGGTCTCGACTTCCGGGTGGACCTCGCGCCCGGGCACACCGAGGGCAGCGTGACGTTCCGGCTCGGCGACGCGGTGTTCTTCTCCGGCGACCTGATCTTCCAGGGCACGATCGGGCGGACCGACCTGCCCGGCGGGTCGTACGACGCGATCCTCGACTCGCTCGCGCGCGTCGTGCTGCCGCTGCCGGACGAGCTGCCGATCCTCTCCGGCCACGGCGACCCGACGACGGTCGGCGCCGAGCGCGCGACGAACCCGTACCTCCGCGAGGCCGCCGAGCGCTCCGGCCTGCCCGCCGCGAAGGGCCGCGGGCTGTGACGGCGTTCAGCGCCCCGAAGGGCACCTTCGACGTCCTCCCGGAGGACTCCGGCGCCTGGGAGGCGACGGTCACCAGCCTGCTGGAGCCCGCGCAGCGCGCGGGCTACCGGCTGGTACGGACGCCGGTGTTCGAGGACACCGGGGTGTTCCTGCGGGTCGGCGAGTCGACCGACGTCGTGACGAAGGAGATGTACACCTTCGCCGACAAGGGCGACCGCTCGGTGACGCTGCGGCCCGAGGGCACGGCGGGTGTCGTGCGCGCGGCGATCGAGCACCACGTCGACCGCGGCGCACTGCCCTGGAAGGTGCGCTACGCCGGCGAGATGTTCCGTTACGAACGCCCGCAGGCCGGCCGCACCCGGCAGTTCTTCCAGGTGGGCATCGAGGCGCTCGGTCTGGACGACCCGGCGATCGACGCGGAGGTCGTGACGCTCGGCGTGCGCGCGTTCGAGGAGGCGGGGCTCCCGAACGTCACCCTGCTGCTCAACAGCATGGGCGACGAGGCGTGCCGCCCCGCGTACATCGAGACGCTGCGCGGCTACCTGCGGGCGAACGACGCGAGCCTCTGCGGCGAGTGCCGCGGGCGGGCGGAGACCAACCCGCTGCGCGCGCTGGACTGCAAGCGCGCGGACTGCCAGGCGGTGCTCGGCGCCGCGCCGGTCATCACCGACCACCTGTGCGTGCCGTGCAAGGAGCACTACGGCGAGGTGCGCTCGTACCTGTCCGCGCTCGGCGTCGCCTGGACCGAGGCGCCGCGGCTGGTGCGCGGCCTCGACTACTACCGGCGGACGACGTTCGAGTACCAGCACACCGGGCTCGGCGCGCAGAACGCCGTCGGCGGCGGCGGCCGCTACGACGGCCTCTCCGAGTCGCTCGGCGGTCCGGCGCTGCCCGGCATCGGGTGGGCGCTCGGCGTCGAACGCGTCCTGCTCGCGCTGCGCGCGGAGGGCGTCGAGGTGCCATTGCCGCCGGTCGCCGAGGTGTTCGTGATCCCGGTGGGCACCGCGACGCGGGCCGACGCCGTACGGCTCGTGGACGAGCTGCGCTCGGCCGGGACGCGGGCGGACATGGCGTACGGCGGCAAGGGGCTGAAGGGCGCGCTGAAGGCGGCCGACCGCTCCGGCGCCTACGCGGTGCTGATCGTGGGGGACGGCGGCGTGACGCTGAAGCACATGGACACCGGCGAGCAGGAGGACGTCCCGCTCGCCGAGGCCGCCGCCCGCGCGGCCGCCGCGGCCGCGCGCGACGAGCGCGCCGGCATCCGCACCGACCCCGAGGACGCTGACGCATGATCCGCACGCACGAGGCCGGCACGCTCCGCGCGGAGCACGCGGGCCAGCAGGTGACGCTCGCCGGCTGGGTGGCCCGCCGCCGCGACCACGGCGGCGTGGTGTTCATCGACCTGCGCGACGCGAGCGGCGTGGCGCAGGTGGTGTTCCGCGAGGGCGCGCCCGCCGAGGCGGCGCACGACCTGCGCAGCGAGTACTGCGTGCTGGTCCGCGGCACGGTCGGCGGCCGCCCCGAGGGCAACCAGAACCCCGACCTCCCGACCGGCGACATCGAGGTCACCGCGGACGGCGTCGAGGTGCTCAGCGCGAGCGCGCCGCTGCCGTTCCAGATCGAGGGCCACCAGGGGGAGGTCGACGAGCAGGCGCGGCTGCGCTACCGCTACCTCGACATGCGCCGGGCCGACGCGGCCAAGGCGATGCGCACCCGGTCGCACCTCACCCGGGTGATCCGCCAGGTGATGGAGGAGCACGGCTTCCTCGACATCGAGACGCCGACGCTGACCCGCTCCACGCCGGAGGGCGCGCGGGACTTCCTCGTGCCGTGCCGGCTCCAGCCGGGCACGTGGTACGCGCTGCCGCAGTCGCCGCAGCTCTTCAAGCAGCTCCTGATGGTCGCCGGCTTCGAGCGGTACTACCAGATCGCCCGCTGCTACCGGGACGAGGACCTGCGCGCCGACCGGCAGCCGGAGTTCACCCAGCTCGACGTCGAGCTGTCGTTCCTGGACGAGGAGGACGTGTACGGCCTCATCGAGGACCTGGTGCCGCGGGTGTGGCGCGAGGTGCTCGACGTCGAGATCCCGGTGCCGTTCCCGCGGATGCCGTTCTGGGAGGCCATGCGCCGCTACGGCTCCGACAAGCCCGACCTGCGCTTCGAGCTGGAGCTGGTGGACCTCTCGCCGCTGTTCGCGGACACGCAGGTCGGCGTCTTCAAGGCGTCGCTCGACGCGGGCGGCCACGTCGGCGCGGTGCTCGTGCCGGGCGGCGCGACGCTGACCCGCAAGCAGCTCGACGGCTGGGTCGACTGGGCGAAGGGCCGCGGCGGCAAGGGCCTCGCCTACGTCGCCGTCGAGGCGGACGGCACGCTGCGCTCGCCGCTGGCGAAGTTCTTCTCCGAGGCCGAGACGGCGGCGTTCGCGTCGACCTGCGGCGCGTCGCCGGGCGACCTGGTGTTCGTCGTGGCCGACGCCAACCGGACGAAGGCGCTGGAGATGCTCGGCGCGCTGCGCGTCGCGGTCGCGAAGGACCGCGGCCTGGTGCGCGAGGGGGAGTGGCGCTTCCTCTGGATCGTGGACGCGCCGATGTTCGAGCCCACCGACGACGGCGGCTGGACGGCGGTGCACCACCCGTTCACCGCGCCCGCGGTCGAGTGGGAGGACACGTTCGACAAGAGCCCTGGCGAGGCGCTGGCGCGGGCGTACGACCTCGTGCTCAACGGCGTCGAGCTCGGCGGCGGGTCGATCCGTATCCACCGCGGCGACGT
The DNA here is from genome assembly GCA_036382875.1 of Mycobacteriales bacterium. Classification (GTDB taxonomy): domain Bacteria; phylum Actinomycetota; class Actinomycetes; order BP-191; family BP-191; genus BP-191. Next base: position 53,189 of record DASVPJ010000039.1, on the reverse strand, counting down.
GCAGCGCCGGGTCTTCGACACGATCGGGCTGACCGAGGCCGACGCCGAGGAGAAGTTCGGCTTCCTGCTGGAGGCGTTCCAGTACGGGCCGCCGCCGCACGGCGGGATCGCGTTCGGCATCGACCGGATCGCGGCGATGCTGGCCGGGCACGAGTCGATCCGCGAGGTGATGGCGTTCCCGAAGACGTCGTCCGGCGGCGACCCGCTGACCGGCGCGCCGACGCCGATCACGCCGGCGCAGCGCAAGGAGGCGGGGGTCGACGCCCCGCCGCCCGCTACAGCCGGATAGTCCCGAGCCGCACGGTCTGCCCGCGCTTCGCGACGATCCGGAACGTCCTCGTCCGGCCGCCGTAGGACACGGTCAGCGTGTACGCCTCGCCGCTCGCGCCGGCGAGCCACGGGCGGGTGGACGGGTTGACGTGCCAGCCGAACGCGCCGTCGCGGCCGGCCACCGTGGACGCCTGGAACGTCTCGGTGATCTTGTCCGCGCCGGAGGGGTTGCCGGGCCAGAGCGGGTTGGTGATCTTCTTCGACAGCGTGAGCGTGGCGGGCACCGCGCGGCCGTTCAGCGTCACGCGGCCGGCCAGCACGGAGTGCAGCTTCGGGTCGGCGGCGGCGTTGGCGCCGATGTCGAACGCCTGCATGACGTCGTCCCAGATCGCCACGCCGGTGGCGTACGGCGGGTGGAACGACTCGCCGTGCTCGAACGTGTACGTGAGCGTCCCGAGCGCGCCGTACGCCCAGTCGCGCGAGCCGCCGGAGGTGGCGTACAGCTCGATCGCGCTCCAGTTCTCGTAGCCGCCCATGACGTCGGCCATCCGCTGGCCGATGCGGTCGAAGATCCGCTCCTCCGACGCGGGCGTCTCGTCGTCGGTCCAGCCCCAGGGGTGCATGACGAGCCGGCCGCTGGTGTGGTTCGTGATCAGCGCGGTGACCGGGCGGCCGAGCAGCAGCGACTCGATGTTGCGGCTCTCCGGCTCGGAGAACGCCGCGTCGCCGCGGTGCGTCTCGTCGGCCGGGTTCTCGGACGAGCCGCCGATGTCGTCGCCCCACATGTAGCCGTAGTTGCGGTTGGGGTCGACGCCGTACGCGTCGGGGTTGACCTGCAACGGCGCCGGCAGCGTGACGCCGGTGAACGAGCGGCGGTTCTTGCGCCAGTAGGCGGCGTTGCCGACCGCGCTGTTGCCGTCGACCGGCGCCTCGCGCGAGTAGTTGAACCCGTCCACGTTGACGACCGGCACGATCAGCACGCGCAGCCGCTTGAGCAGGCTCGTGACGTTGCGGTCGCGGCCGTAGCCCTCGGCGAGCCGGTACGCGTAGATCATCGGGTACTCGCCGGACGGCCACTCGCGCGCGTGGTGCACGCCGTCCACGAGGAACGACGGGCGGCCGTCCTTCGCGTTGACGTTCGCCGCGATCTCGATGCCGTGCACCCGGCGGCCCTCGTGGGTGACGTTCGGCAGCGTGAACATCCGGACCAGGCCGGGGTGCTGCTTGGCGAGGGTGGTCAGCTCGGCCTCGTAGTCGGGGAGGCGGCGGTAGTCCGAACGCTCCGGGCCGGGCAGCTCGACCAGCGCGTCCGGCCCGTGCGACTCGGACGCGTCGGTGCGCAGGTCCGCGACGACGACGTCGTAGGTCAGCCCGAGCCGGGCGAGCCGGGCGGCGTCGCCGGGCCACAGCACGATCTCCACGCAGCCGGGGTGGTTCTCGTGCGTCTCGTCGAACTCGCTCGCCACCAGCGACGCGGTCCGCGCGTCGGGCACGCGGACCCGGACGACGGGCAGCGGCGCGCGCGCGGTGGCGCCCGGCCGGGCTGGCGCCGCGGGGGCGGCGAGCAGCGCGGCGGCGAGGCAGGCGGTCGTGGCGAGCAGCGTCCTACGCATGCCCGAAGGTTCTGCGCGGCGGCGGCCGGTCCTGCTCACCCGCCGCCCGCGCCGGGCGGCGCGCCGACCGCCGTGACGGGCGGCGGCACTCGTTCTGTGAAGATCACCACGCGGGGGAGCGCGGCGGGGGCTGCACGGTTGGGGCTCGGGCCGGGGGCTCAGCCGGGGCCCGCGCGGGGCGGGGGGCTCAGCCGGTGCCCGCGCGGGGCGGGGGGCTCAGCCGGCGCCCGCGCCGGGCGCGGCGACGACCGCCATCCGGTGGTCGTCGGAGTAGCCGAGCCGGGCGTAGAGGCCGGACGCGACGGCGTTGCCGGCCATGTGCCACAGCCCGCAGGCCCCGTGCTCGCGGACCAGCTCGGCGGTCGCCCACGCGGTCACGGCCGCGCCGGCCCCGGTGCCGCGCACGTCCGGCGCGGTCGCGATCGAGGCCAGGAAGCCGAGCCCCTCGGCGACCGTCGCGTCGGCCGCGACGGCGACGAGCCGGCCGTCCCGGCGCAGCCCGGCCCAGCGCCGGACGTTCGGGTGGCCGACCGGCAGCGACGCGTCGGGGAACGCCACCGCGAGCAGCTCCCGCACCTCGCCGTCCGCCTCGGGCGGCAGCCACGCCACGCCCTCGACGGGCAGTCCCGGCGGCACGCGGGTGGCCCGGAACGCCCACCCCTCGCGCTCGGTCCAGCCCTCGGCGAGGAGCCGCGTTCCCGTCACGCGCGGCACCGAGACGTCCCGAGCCGCAGGCAGCTCGCCGGCGAGGTCGCACGCGAGGTGGTACGCGCCGCCGGGGTCGCCGACGACGCACCACTCCGGCTCGTCGCCGAACAGGTGCTGCAACGCCACCGCGCCGTCGCGCGCCGACCACGACAGACCGTCGCGCCACACGGCGGCGAGCTGCGCGAGCAGCAGGTCACCGGGCAGCGCGGCGAGCAGCGCGGCCGGCGCCGCGACCGGCGCCGTGCCTGCCGTGCCCACCGCCGCCGCTACGCCGCGCGGCGGCGCCGCCGAACCGCGAGGGCGGCGCCGAACGCGACGAGCGCCGCCACCGGCAGCACGGCGGGGAGGCCGGTGACCGGGTGCGTGTCCGGGCGCGCCGGGGGCTTCCGCACGGGCGGCTTGGTCACCGGCGGCTTGTTCGGTGCCTTCCAGCCGTAGTCGCCCTGGCCGGCCACGGCCTTGGCGCCGGGCGGCAGGACCGCGCTGGCGCCGCGGGCGTAGTTGAACGTCCGGGTGCCCTCGATCTGCAGGTTGACCTCGTCGGCCTCGGCCATCGCGTTGTCGAGCGGCGTCTCGGCCGGCCGCGGCGCGAGCGCCACGAAGCCCATGACGCTCTCGAACAGCGCGTCGTTCGCCGGCGACCCAATCGCGGTCGCGGGAACCTTGATCGTGTAGTGCGTCGGGCCGGTGCCCTCGGCGGTCACCGTGGTGCCGCTCGCGAGCGGGTCGGCGCGGTAGTCGAGGTAGTTCGGCTTGCAGCCCGACACCGAGCAGAGGTCGACGGACTTCGTCGGCCCGGCGAACGCGCGGAGCTGGCCGCCGGCCGCCGAGTCCTGCACGCCCGCGTGGTAGAGCACGTCGCCGATCTGCCAGCGCACGATGAGCTGCGCGAACGGCGTCTTGCCGGCGGTGGCCACGCCGGACAGCGAGCCGCCGGCGATGTCCACGTCGATGTCGAACGTCTCGCCGGTGTAGTTGACGGCGAGCTTCGTGATGTCGGCGCCCGGGATGTTCGTGCCGCCGAGCGGCTTGAGCAGCGCGTCGTCCGGCCAGTCCGTGACGCCGGCCGCGGGCGCGGTCGAGTCGTCCGCCGCGAGCGGCTTGCCGGTCCAGGCGTTCAGGCCGGTGCGCTGGCGGATGACGACGTCCAGCGGCGCGCCCTGGTGGTCGGCGCCGGAGTCGGTGCCGTTGGCCTGCGAGAGCCGGTTGGACGAGTCGGTGTAGATGATCTCGGCGCGGCCGGCCGGGTCGATGAACAGCTTGAAGAAGTCGGCCTGGTTGCGGTTGCCCTGCGCGGAGATGCACAGCGTGCCGAGCATGCAGATGTCGTTGTAGTGCATCGGGTGCGGCGTCGCCTGGACCTGGACGACGTGCGGCGCGTTCGTGTTCGCCTTGTCGACCTGCGAGAAGTAGACGTGCCAGACCTGGTCCTTGCGCTCGCTGGGGCCGTTCGGGCCGAGCTCCTCCAGCGTCATGTCGGTGCCGTACCAGGCGATGTCGAGGATGCCGTCGCCGCCGGCCTGCGCCCACGGGAAGAGGTTCACGTTGGACGGCGGCTGGTCGATCGTGCGGACGTTGGACCACTTCGTCCACTCGTTGTCCGCGCCGGGCGGGGCCCAGGCGTAGTGCACGCGGTACTCCTCGTGGTCGATCCACACGGCGTAGAGGTTGCGCGCCTTGTCGATCGTGAGGATCGGGAACAGCGTCTCGGGGTCGGACGTCGCCTCCGGCGGCACGGCCGTCTGGTAGTGGAACGTCAGGTGGCCGGTCTCGTCCGGCACGCCGATCGCCAGCGCCAGGCCGCCGCCCTCGTCGCTGCACAGGCCGAGGAAGTCACCCGTGTACTGGTCGACGACCGGGACGCCGTGGTTGGGGTTGTGCACGTTGTCGTCGCAGTACTCGCCCGCCGCGTCGCCGAGGTTGTAGTCGGTGCCGTCGGTCGTGAAGTCGACCCGGTCGCCGGCGGTCTGGTCCGCGTACTCCATGTAGAGGAGCGGCACCTTGCCGGTGTACGGCGAGATCGTGTGGTCCTCGGGCTTCGGGTCGAACAGCGCCATCCACTCGCGGTCGCCGCCGGGGTGCGAGCAGCCGGCCGGGCTCGACTGGATGGTCTTGCCGTCGTCCTCGGTGTACGACGCGCTGAAGCACGTGAGCGCGTAGAGGTCGTTGTAGTAGACGTGGCCGTGCTGGTCGGCCGCGAGCTCGGTGTCGCCGCCGCCGGGGCCGAGGTCGCTCTTGCTCGGCGCCAGGCCGGTCTGGTCGTAGGCGGGCACCTCGGGGCACACGTCCGGGCACTGGGTGGCCTGGGCGAGGCGGTACGAGTCGCCGGCGTCGACGGAGATGTTCCAGATCGACCGCTGCACGCCGGTGCCCTGCGGGCCGGAGGCGTGGACCGTGCCGTTCGGGTTCACGATCATGTTCGGCTCGCCGTACGCGTGGATCGGGTCCACGATGCGCGGCACCCCGAACGTGATCGGCGGCTCGGTGGCGGCGGGGGCGGTGGTCGCGGTGGTCGCGATACCCGCTATCGCCGTCGCGAGGACGGCTGCTCCCGCGAGGCGGGTCATCTGGGGACGGCGCACGGCAGGCTCCTGTGGGGTCGTCAGTCCCCCACACGGTAGCGCCGAACGGCCCGGGGGACGTTTGTGCGGGTGGCGCGGCGGCCGTACCGTGTCGGGACGCCCCCCTCGTCGATCTTCCGGAGCCCTCATGCGCCCGCCCGCCCGGCTCGGCGTCGTCGCCGTCGCGACCGCCGCGTTCGTCGCCGTCGCGGCGCCCGCGTTCGCCGCCGTCCCGCCGCCCGTGTCGCTGAACTGCTCGGCGAGCGTGTCGATGGACTACGCGCTGTCGGGGCAGTTCTCCGCGACCGTGACGGCCACCGTCTACGGCTACTGCGCCGAGGCCGCGTGGACGACCTGCGACATCACGATGTCCGGCGCGCCGGGCCTCTACGGCACCGCCCGCGAGGCGGGCTGGAACTGGTGCGAGTCGACGATCACGTTCGTCGGGCTGCAGAACACGCCGTACGTCGGCGTCGGCCGGGTCGGGTACTCGGCGGTCGACTACCCGATCGCCGCCGCCGTGGGCGCCGCCGTCCCGCGCGCCTGACGTCCCCCGCCCCCGCCCCCGCCCCCGCCCCCGCCCCCGCCCCGGCCCCGGCCCGGGCCCCGGCCGACGCGCCCACCCCCGCCGGTGAGCGTTTCCTGCAGCGAACATGCTCCATGGCGACTTCGCTGCAGGAAACGCTCACGCGGGCGGCGGGGGGAGGCGGGTCGCCGCGCCGCGTAGGGTTCGAGGCGTGGAGCGGACGCTGTTCGACGGGCCGCGCGAGGAGGCGGAGGCGCGCGTCGCGCCGCTCGCCGTCCGGCTGCGGCCCCGGACGCTCGACGAGGTGGTCGGCCAGGAGCACCTGCTCGGCCCCGGAACGCCGCTGCGCCGGCTGGTCGACGGCGACGCCCCCATCTCGCTCGTCCTCTGGGGGCCGCCGGGCACCGGCAAGACGACGCTCGCGTACGTCGTCGCCGCGACGACCCAGCGCCGCTTCCGCGAGCTGTCCGCCGTCACGGCCGGCGTGAAGGACGTCCGCGCGGTCATCGAGGAGGCGCGCAACGCCCTCGGCGAGAGCGGCGCGCAGACCGTGCTGTTCATCGACGAGGTGCACCGGTTCTCCAAGACCCAGCAGGACGCGCTGCTGCCCGCCGTCGAGAACCGCTGGGTGACGCTCGTCGCCGCGACGACGGAGAACCCGTTCTTCTCGGTCATCTCGCCGCTGATGAGCCGGAGCCTCCTGCTGCGCCTCGAGCCACTGACCGACGACGACGTCCGCACCGTCGTGGACCGCGCGATGCAGGACGAGCGCGGCTACGGCGGCCGCCTCGCGCTGGCCGACGACGCCACCGCGCACCTGGTCCGGATCGCCGGCGGCGACGCGCGGCGCGCGCTGACCGCGCTGGAGGCCGCGGCCGGCGCGGCGGAGGCGCTGCGCGAGACCACGATCACGCTGGAACGCCTCGAGGAGGCGGTCGACCGGGCGGCCGTCCGCTACGACCGCGACGGCGACGAGCACTACGACGTGGCGAGCGCGTTCATCAAGAGCCTGCGCGGCTCTGACGTGGACGCCGCGCTGCACTACCTGGCCCGGATGGTCGAGGCGGGGGAGGACCCGCGCTTCGTGGCCCGCCGGCTGGTGATCTTCGCGTCGGAGGACGTCGGCATGGCCGACCCGACGTCGTTGCAGGTCGCGGTGGCCGCCGCGCACGCGCTGGAGCTCGTCGGGCTGCCCGAGGCCAAGCTCAACCTCGCCCAGGCGACGATCCACCTCGCGCTCGCGCCGAAGTCCAACGCCGTCATCCGGGCGATCACCAAGGCCGCCGACGACGTGCGCAGGGGCGACGTCGGCCGGGTGCCGCCGCACCTGCGGGACTCCCACTACGCCGGCGCCAAGAAGATCGCGCACGGCAAGGGGTACCGATATCCTCACGACTTCCCCGCCGGGATCGTCGCCCAGCAGTACGCGCCGGACGTCGTGCACGGCAGGGAGTACTACGACCCGAGCGACCACGGCGCCGAACGCGACGCCGCCGCCCGCCTCACCCGCATCCGCGAGGCGTTGCGACCCGACGAGGAGCAGCAGACCAGATGATCGGCCCCGGCGGCTACGCCGTCCTCATCCTGTCGTTCGCGGCCGTGCTGCTGACCGCGTTCGTCTGCTACGTGCTCGTGAAGCTCGGCGCCGTCCTCGGCTCCACCGAGGAGCTGATCGACGGCGTGGCCGAGCGCACCGTCCCGCTGCTCGGCGAGGTCACCACGACCGTCGTGCACGTGAACACCGAGCTCGAACGCGTCGACGCGATCACCGAGAACGTCCAGACCATGAGCAACAACGTCGCCGGGCTGACGACGCTGTTCGCGGCGACCCTCGGCTCGCCGGTCGTCAAGGTGGCGGCGTTCTCCTACGGTGTGCGCCGCGCCGCGAAGGGCAAGGCCCGGGACGACCTGGAGAAGCGCGTGAAGAGCCAGATGAAGGCCGAGCGCGCGGAGAGGAAGGCCCGCCGATGATGCGCCGCGCGTTCTGGACCGCCCTGGGCGTCGGGTTCGGCGCGACCGCGGGCGTGCTCGTCGCCCGCCGGCTGCGGCGCACCCGCGACGCGCTCACGCCGAGCGGTATCGCGGGCGCGATCGCGGGGTCGTTCTCCGGGCTCACCGACGCGATCAAGGAGTTCGGCGCGGAGGTGCGCGCCGGCATGGCCGAGCGCGAGGCGGAGCTGAACGACGCCCTCGGCTTCGGCGACCCGTACCCCGACGAGGTGCGACCGTGAGCCCCACGACATCGCTCGCCGTGCTCGCGCTGCCGCGGGGGCCCCGATGAAGAGCGACGAGATCCGCCGCCGCTTCCTCGACTACTTCGGCAACCGCGACCACACCGTCGTCCCGAGCGCGAGCCTGCTCGCCGACGACCCGACGCTGCTGCTCGTCAACGCCGGCATGGTGCCGTTCAAGCCGTACTTCCTCGCCGAGCTGCCGCCACCGTGGCCGCGCGCCGCGAGCGTGCAGAAGTGCGTCCGCACCCTCGACATCGAGGAGGTCGGCAAGACCACGCGGCACAACTCGTTCTTCCAGATGGCCGGCAACTTCTCGTTCGGCGACTACTTCAAGGAGCGGGCGATCCCGCTCGCCTGGGAGCTGCTGACGAAGCCGCAGTCCGAGGGCGGGTTCGGCTTCGACGAGTCGCGGCTGTGGGCGACGGTCTACCTGGACGACGACGAGTCGTACGACATCTGGCATCGCGTCGTCGGCCTGCCCGACGAGCGCATCCAGCGCCGCGGCATGGACGACAACTTCTGGTCGATGGGCGTGCCGGGACCGTGCGGCCCGTGCTCGGAGATCTACTTCGACCGCGGCCCGGAGCACGGCCCCGACGGGGGCCCGATCGTCGACGAGGAGCGCTTCCTCGAGGTCTGGAACAACGTCTTCATGCAGTACGAGCGCGGGCCGCAGACGGGCCCGGGCAAGAGCGACTTCGAGATCCTCGGCGACCTGCCCGCCAAGAACATCGACACCGGCATGGGCCTGGAGCGGATGGCGACGCTGCTGCAGGGCGTCGACAACCTCTACGAGATCGACACCACACGGCACATCCTCGACCGCGCGGCCACGCTGAGCGGCGTGGCGTACGGCCGCGACAACGCCGCCGACGTACGGCTGCGGGTCGTCGCCGACCACGCGCGCACCGCGGTCATGCTGATCGGCGACGGCGTGACGCCGGGCAACGAGGGCCGCGGCTACGTGCTGCGCCGCATCATGCGCCGCACCACCCGCGCGATGCGGCTGCTCGGCGCGCTCGACCCGTCGATGCGCGAGCTGGTCGACGCGTCGATCGAGGCGATGGGGCCGCAGTACCCGGAGCTGGTGAGCGACGCCGAGCGCATCCGCACCGTCGCGGTCGCGGAGGAGGCGTCGTTCCTGGAGACGCTGTCGAAGGGGCAGGCGCTGTTCGAGCAGGCGCTGCCCGCCGCGAAGGAGCAGGGCAGCCTCTCCGGCGAGCGCGCGTTCACCCTGCACGACACGTACGGCTTCCCGATCGACCTGACGCTGGAGATGGCGGCGGAGCAGGGCCTCACGGTCGACGAGGAGGGCTTCCGCCGGCTCATGCAGGAGCAGCGCACCCGCGCCAAGGAGGCGCACAAGGCGCGCAAGGTCGGCCACGCCGACATGGGCGTGTTCCGGTCCCTGCTGGAGGCGACCGGCGGCGTGACGTTCACCGGCTACTCGGAGGTGTCGTCGGAGTCGGTCGTCCGCGGCCTGATCGCGGAGTCCGGCGCGCTCGACGTGGCGCAACAGGGCGACGAGGTCGAGGTGGTGCTCGACCGCACGCCGTTCTACGCCGAGGCCGGCGGCCAGCTCGGTGACACCGGCTGGCTGGAGGTGCCGTACGCCGAGGTCGAGGTGCTCGACACGCAGCGGCCGCTGCCCGACCTCGTGGTGCACCGGGTCCGCGTCAAAGCGGGCGAGCTGCGGGTCGGCACGCCGGTCGGCGCGCACGTCGACGTCGAGCGCCGCCGCGCCATCTCGCGCGCGCACACCGCGACGCACCTGGTGCACCGGGCGTTCCGCGCCGCGCTCGGCGAGCACGCGACGCAGGCCGGCTCGCTCAACGCGCCGGGCCGGCTGCGCTTCGACTTCGCGTCGCCGACGGCGGTGCCGCCGTCGGTGCTGGCCGACGTCGAGGACACCGTCAACGCCGTGCTCATCGACGACCTCGAGGTGCGCGCGTTCGTGACGACGCAGGAGGAGGCGCGGCGGATCGGCGCGCTGGCCCTGTTCGGCGAGAAGTACGGCGACGCCGTGCGCGTCGTGGAGGTCGGCGACTACGCCCGCGAGCTCTGCGGCGGCACGCACGCCGCGCGGTCCGGCCAGCTCGGCCTGGTGAAGCTGCTCGGCGAGGCGTCGATCGGCGCCGGCGTGCGCCGGGTCGAGGCGCTGGTCGGCATCGACGCGTTCCGGTTCCTGGCGAAGGAGCACGTGCTCGTCTCGCAGCTCGCCGAGCAGTTCAAGGCGCAGCCCGAGGAGCTGCCCGAGCGCATCGCCGCGCTGACCGGGCGGCTGCGCGAGGCCGAGAAGGAGCTCGAACGCCTCAAGGCCGGCGCGGTGCTGGCCGCGGCGGGCGGGCTGGCGGAGCGGGCCGAGGACGTCGGCGGCGTCGCCGTCGTCGCGCACGAGGCGCCGCAGGGCACCTCGGTCGATGACGCGCGCAAGCTCGCCGTGGACGTGCGCTCCAAGCTCGAGCCGAAGCGGCCGGCCGTCGTGGTCGTCGCGGTCCGGTCGGAGGGCAAGGCGAACATCGTCGTCACCGCCGGCCGCGAGGCGCAGGCGCGCGGGCTCAAGGCCGGCGCGCTCGTCCGCGAGCTGGCGCCGGTGCTCGGCGGCGGCGGGGGCGGCAAGGACGAGCTCGCGATCGCGGGCGGCGCGCGCGCGGACGGCGTTCCCGAGGCCATCGCGCTCGTGCCGAAGCTGGTGGCGCAGGCGCTCGGATGACGCGCGGCGTACGCCTCGGCGTGGACGTGGGCAGCGTGCGGGTGGGCGTCGCGGCGAGCGACCCGGACGGCATCCTCGCGACGCCGGTCGCGACGCTGCCGCGCGCGCAGGCGCTCGACACGATCGTGACGCTCGTCGCGGAGCGGGAGGCGGTCGAGGTGGTCGTCGGGCACCCCCGGCACCTCTCCGGCGCGGCGGGCGCGTCGGCGAAGGAGGCGGAGGCATTCGCCGCCGCGCTGCGCGAGCGCGTCGCCGTCCCGGTGACGTTGGTGGACGAGCGCCTCACCACCGTCGCCGCGACTCGCACGCTGTCCGACCGCGGCGTGCGCGGCAAGGCGCAGCGCGCGGTCGTCGACCAGGCCGCCGCCGTCGCGATCCTCCAGTCCGCGCTGGATGCGAGCGCCCGGTGAGCGACCTGCTGCTGGAGGAGGAGGCGCCGCCGCCGCGCCGCCGCGGCCACGGCGGGACGGTCGTCGCCGTCGTCGTGCTCGCCGTGCTCGCGCTGCTCGCCGTCGTCGGCGTCAAGGCGGTGCTGCCGCGGCTCGGCGGCCCCGCGCCGGACTACGACGGCAGCGGCACCGGCGAGGTCACGGTCCAGGTGGCGAACGGCGCCACGATCAGCGACATCGGGCAGACGTTGCAGACGGCGGGCGTGGTCAAGAGCGCGAAGGCGTTCCGCGAGGCGGCCCGCAAGGACGACCGGTCGCTGCGGATCCAGCCGGGCTACTACAAGCTCAAGCTCCAGATGAAGGCGTCGGTCGCGCTCGCGCTGCTGCTCGACCCGGCCTCGCGGCTGCGCTCGCGGGTGACCGTGCGCGAGGGGCTCACGGTCGACCAGACGTTGCAGGCGATCGCCAAGAACGTGAGCGACGTGCCGCTGGCGTCGTTGCGCGAGGCGGCGAAGAACACCGCCGCGCTGGGCCTGCCCGAGTGGGCGGGCGGGCGGCTGGAGGGCTTCCTGTTCCCGGCGACGTACGACATCGAGCCCGGCACGTCGGCGGTCGAGGTGCTGCGCACCCTGGTGGACGAGGCGCTGGAGCGCTTCGAGCGGCTCGACCTCGAGGGCCGCGCGGCGGCGTTGAAGATCAAGCCGTACGAGGCCCTGGTCATCGCGTCGCTGGTCGAGGGGGAGACCGGCAAGGCGAGCGACCGCGGCAAGGTCGCGCGGGTCGTCTACAACCGCTTGGCCAAGCCGATGCGGCTGCAGTTCGACTCGACCGTGAAGTACGCGTACGCGCTGCGCGGCGTCACCAAGACCCGGCTGCTCTACCGCGACCTCGACATCGTGTCGCCGTACAACACCTACCGGGTCGACGGGCTGCCGCCCGCGCCGATCAACTCGCCAGGCGAGGCGGCGCTGGAGGCCGCGCTCGTGCCGACGCCGGGGCCGTGGCTGTACTTCGTGGTCATCGACAAGGACGGCAACAGCGCGTTCGCGGTCACCGCCGAGGAGTTCGCGCGGCTCAAGGAGCGTTACCGCCAGGAGGTGCTCACCCCGTGAGGTGCGCCGTCGTAGGCCAGCCGGTCGGGCACTCGCTGTCGCCGGTGCTGTGGCGGGCGGCGTACGACGCGCTGGGGCTGTCCGGCTGGACGTACGACGCCATCGACTGCGACGCCGAGGAGCTCGAACGCCTCGTCCGCCGCGGCGGCTTCGCCGGGCTGTCGGTGACAATGCCGCACAAGCACCTCGCCGCGCGGCTCGTGGACCGGGTCGTCGGGCGGACCGCCGGCGCGGTCAACACGATCGTCTTCGACGCCGAGGGGACGACCGGGCACAACACGGACGTCGACGGCATCGCCGCGGCGCTCGCGTCCGTCGGCTTCGGCGCGGGCTCCGGCGGGGGCTCCGGCGGGGGCTCCGGCGCCGGCTCCGTGGCGGTGCTCGGCGCCGGCGGCACCGCGGCCGCCGCCGTGCTCGCCGTGCAGGCCGCGGGCGGTCACGCGACGCTCGTCGCGCGCAACGGCGCCGCCGCGCTCGACCTCAAGTCGCGGACCGGGGGGATGGCGTCGTTCGAGCCGTGGACCCGGGCCCGCGAGGTCGTGGCGGGCGCGGACGCCGTGGTCAACACCACCCCGAAGGGCGCCGCCGACGAGCTCGCCGCCGGCTGGACCGGCGCGCCGCTGGTGGACGTGCTCTACGACCCGTGGCCGACCCCGCTCGCCCGCGCCGCCGAGGCCGGCGGGCACCCGGTCGCGGGCGGGCTGTACGTGCTGGTGCACCAGGCGTTGCGCCAGATCGAGCTGGTCACCGGCTCGCGCCCCGAGGCGGCGGCGTTGCTGGAGGCGGGGGAGCAGGCGCTCGCCGCCCGCTGATTTCGCGACCCGGTCGCGGGCCGTACGGCGCCGTGCCCGATTTCGCGACCCGGTCGCGCGATCGGCGGGCGGCGGGCCGGACCGGACCGGACCGCCGCCGGCTAGCGGCAGAGCAGCGTCTTCGGGATGCAGGTCACGGTGTCGTTGAGGAGCTGCGCGGTGAGGTCGCGCACGCAGTCCAGCGGCAGCGTCGGGCAGCGGGTCTCGCCCGTCGGCAGCGCCTCGCCGCCGGCGACGGCGTCCAGCTCCGCGGTCGTGAGCTCGGTCAGGGACTCGCGCGTGAGGTTCAGCGAACGGCGCACGGCGTCGCTCCTTCGGGTCGGGACGTCGTCACCGGGGTTACGCGCCGGTCCCCCCGTGCCCTAGCCCAAACGGGTCATTCAAGGCTCGGCGCCGCCCCGCCGATGCTCCATGCACACGCAGGACGACGCCATTCGAAGGGTGTGCCATGAGCGACGTGCGCGAGTCCCGGGCGGCTCGGCTGGACCGGGCGATCCGCGAGCTGCTGACGCAGACCGCCGAGATCGAGGCCGCGGCCGTGGTGTCGTTCGACGGCCTGCCGATGGCCTCGGCGCTGCCGGCCGGCATGGACGAGGACCGCGTGGCCGCCATGAGCGCCGCGCTCCTGTCGCTGGGCGAGCGCGCGACCGTCGGCCTCGGCCGCGGCGAGCTCAACCAGGTCTTCATCGAGGGCGAGGAGGGCACCGTGTTCCTCGTCTCCGCCGACAACGAGGCCGTGCTCGTCGCCGTCGCCGCCAAGGGCGCCAAGACCGGCATGATGCTCTACGAGGTGAAGCGCACCGCCGCGTCGGTCGCCGACGTGCTCCGCGCGGACGAGACGCCCGCCGAGGTGGCCGAGGCCGCCGAGGCCGAGCAGGACGCGTTCGAGGCGCTCGCCGCGATGACCCCCACGACCCCCACCTACGCCCCGCTGGGCACGCTCCCCGAGAGCAACGGCTCGGCCTGGGCCTGAGGCGCGGACCCGACGGAGACGCGTCATGACCCTTGAAGGCTCCCTGGAGGCGTTCAGCCTCCCGGACATCTTCCAGCTGCTCTCGTTCACGAAGAAGACGGGCGCGCTGCGCATCACCGGCCCCGCGGCGAAGGGCATCGTCCACTTCGCCACCGGCTCGGTGACCGGCGCCGCGTCCGACGTGAGCCGCCAGTCGCTGGCCCGCCGCCTGGTCGGCGCCGGCCTGCTCGACGACGACGCGCTCGAGAAGGCGCTCGCCGCACAGCGGGAGAACCCGGAGCTCGGGCTCGGCAAGGCCGCGCACGACGCCGGCGTGGTCGACGACGGCGTGCTGCACGAGCAGGTCGTGGAGCAGGCCACCGACGCGGTGTTCGACCTGCTGCGCTGGACGCGCGGCGACTTCGCGTTCGTCGAGGAGCCGAACCCGGACGACCTCGGCGTCTCGCTGAACGTCGAGGAGGTCATCGCCGAGGGCCGCCGTCGCCTGGAGGAGTGGGAGTCGCTCACCAAGGCCGTGCCGTCCCCGGACTCGGTCGTCAGCGTGGTGCTGAAGCCCGCCGCCGACGAGACGACGCTGACCGCCGAGGAGTGGGCGCTGCTGGCGCTCGCCGACGGCCACCGTACGGTCGCCGACCTGGTCCGCCTGACCGGCCGCGGCGAGTTCGCGACGGTCCGTACGCTCGCCGCGCTGGTCGACCGCAAGCTGGTGGCGTTCCGCCGGGGCGACGACGACGCGAACGACTCCGTTGCCGCGCTGCTGCGCCGCCAGGCCGAGCTGTCCCGACTTGAGGGCACGCCGGAGCCGGAGCCGCGCCGGGCCGAGCAGCCCGAGGCCGCCGAGGCCGCCGCGCCGGAGCCGGTCGCCGAGGCGCCGCGCCGCCCGGAGATCGTTCCGGACGTCGTGCCGCAGCGGCCCGAGCCGATGGTGGCGCGCCGCCCTGAGTTCCCCGAGGAGGTCTCGGTCCCGGGCGTCCGCCGCCCCGCCGCGGCCGTCCGTACGACGACCGAGACGGAGGGCAGCGCCGCCGTGGCCACGGCCGAGACGGTCTCGCCGCTCATCGAGCGCGACCCCAGCGTCAACAAGAGCCTGCTGCTGCGGCTCATCGCCGGTGTGAGGGGGTTGTAATGGCTCCCCGGAAGAAGCTGAACGCCGGCAAGAAGATCGTCGTCACCGGCCCGTTCGCGGCCGGCAAGACCACGCTGATCCGCACGATCAGCGAGATCACGGTGCTCTCGACCGAGAAGGACATCACCGACTCGACGCGCTCGCGCAAGAACGAGACGACGGTCGCGATGGACTTCGGCCGCATCACGATCGACCGCGACCTGGTGCTCTACCTGTTCGGCACGCCCGGGCAGGAGCGCTTCGACTTCATGTGGGAGATCCTCGGCGAGGGGATGCTCGGCTACGTCCTCATGCTCGACTCCACGCGGCCGGACTCGGCCGAGGAGGCGCGCACGATCCTGGAGGCGTTCCGCCGGATGGCGCGGGTGCCGTTCGTCGTCGCGCTGAACCGTTCGGACGGCATCGACCCGGCCGAGGAGGCCCGCGTCCGGGACGTGCTCGACATCGACCCCGACGTGCCGGTCGTCCCGTGCGACGCGACGGACCGGGAGAGCGTCAAGGCCGTGCTGCTCGCGCTGCTGTACGCCGTCCTCGACAGCCTTGAGGCCGAGCCGGCCCACGCCTCGCAGGGCTAGCCGTGCGCTGGCCCTGGCGCCGGAAGCCGAAGGGCGGCCGCGTCGTCTTCATCGGGACGTCGCCGTTCGACGTCGCGCAGGCCATCGCGGCCGTGCCCACGCCGTCCCCGGTGGTGGAGGCGTTCGTCCCCGACGAGCCGGAGGCGGTCGAGGAGCCGCGCGCCGGCGTCCAGCTCGGCTTCGCCGACGGCAGCACGATGACGCTGGAGGAGGACGACCCGCGCGCCGTCGCGCTGCGGGCCGCCGCCGCGCGGCTCACCGGAACCGGGTAAGACGGACCTTCCGGGCGCGTACGTTCAGGGACAGGGCCGAACGGCCGATAGTCGAGCGGGACACCGGCGGATCGGGGAGGTGACGTGAAGCAGCTCGGCGACATCCTGCTCGAGGGCGGCCTGCTCACCTCCGAGCAGCTCGACCAGGCGGTCTCGGAGCAGCAGCGCGTCGGCAAGTCGCTCGGCCGCGTGCTCGTCGAGCTCGGCATGGTCACCGAGAGCCAGCTCGTCGCGTCGCTCGCGCAGCAGATCGGCCTGCAGTTCGTCGACCTCAGCGAGTACCCGATCGACCCGTCCGCCGCGGCGCTCGTGCCCGACGCGGTCTCCCGCAGGCACAACGCGCTCGCCATCGGCTACGACGAGGAGCGCCGGCTCGTCGTCGCGATGGCCGACCCGGCGAACGTGTTCGCGATCGACGACTTCCGGTCGATCACCGGCATGGAGGTCAAGCCGGTCGTCGCGACCAAGGCCGACGTCGTTGCCGCGATCAACCGGGTCAACCGGATGGACTCGGACATCGAGGACCTGACGGCGACGCTGGACGTCACCGAGGAGGTCGACGAGCTCTCCAAGGTCAAGGAGATCGTCGACGACGCGCCGATCGTCAAGTTCGTGAACCTGCTCATCACGCAGGCGATCCAGGACCGCGCCTCCGACATCCACATCGAGCCGGCCGAGCGCGACCTGCGCGTGCGGTTCCGCATCGACGGCGTGCTGCACGAGATCATGCGGTCGCCGAAGACGATCCAGTCCGGCGTCATCTCCCGCCTGAAGATCATGGCGGACATCAACATCGCCGAGCGCCGCATCCCGCAGGACGGCCGCCTCTCGGTCACCGCCAACGGCAAGAAGATCGACCTGCGCGTCGCGACCCTCCCCACCGTGTGGGGTGAGAAGGTCGTCATGCGAATCCTGGACAACTCGACCGCGATGCTGAAGCTCGCCGACCTCGGGTTCATGCCGGAGAACTTCGCCCGGTACGAGCAGTCGTTCACCAAGCCGTACGGCATGATCCTCGTCACCGGCCCGACCGGCTCCGGCAAGTCGACGACGCTCTACGCGACGTTGAACATCGTCAACACCGTCGACCGCAACACGATCACCGTCGAGGACCCGGTCGAGTACCGCCTGCCGGGCATCAACCAGGTGCAGGTCAACAACAAGGCAGGCCTGACGTTCGCCTCGGCACTGCGCTCGATCCTGCGTTCCGACCCGGACATCGTGCTGATCGGTGAGATCCGCGACCACGAGACCGCGCAGATCGCCATCGAGGCGGCGCTCACCGGCCACCTCGTGCTCTCGACCCTGCACACCAACGACGCGCCGTCCGCGATCAACCGGCTGATCGAGATGGGCATCGAGCCGTTCCTCGTCGGCTCCGCGCTGGACTGCGTGCTGGCCCAACGGCTCGCGCGCCGGCTGTGCCCGAAGTGCAAGGAGGCGTACCAGCCGACCGAGGAGTCGCTGGTGCACGCGCGGTTCCCGTGGAACCCGGGCGAGCCGGTGCCGACGCTGTATCGGCCGGTCGGCTGCTCCGCGTGCTCCAAGACCGGGTACAAGGGCCGGATGGCGCTGCACGAGGTCATGACCGTGACCGAGGACGTCGAGCGACTCGCCGTGGAGCGGCGTTCGGCGGACGAGATCGGCAAGGTGGCGCGCGCGCAGGGCATGGCGACCCTGCGCCACGACGGCATGTCCAAGGTACTGCTCGGCCACACGTCGCTCGAGGAGATCCTCCGCGTCGTCGTCTGACGCGGGCGGCGCGCCGCTGGCGTCGCGCGTCGCGCGTCGCCGACCGCGCGACCGGGTCGCGTTCTCGTACATCGGCGTGCGGGGGGCGCGACCGGGTCGCGAAATCCGCGGGTGGGCGCGGGTGGGCGCGGGTGGGGGCCGCGGGCGGGGCGCTCGTCCGATCACCCCGGCGGATGCGGCCAATCGGCTCAAGCGGGGTCAGGCCGATGCCGATGGTCGTTCAGGAGCAGGGGCACCCTGCCGCACCGCGTCCGAAAGGGGCATCGAGCGTGACTGCTCAGGGATCCGGCGAGGACTTCTTCGCCTCGGCGACGCCGGCCGCCGCCTCGCCGCTCGACCCGGCGTGGCAGCCGCCGAGCGCGCAGGCCGCACCCGTGCCCGCCCCCCCGGTCGCGGCGCCGCCCGCGCCGCCCGCCGCGCCCGCGTACCCGCCGCCCGCGCCCGTCGCGCCGGCGCCGTTCGCCGCGGCTCCGGCCGCACCCCCCGCCGCGCCCGCCGCCCCGCCGGCGCCGGCCGCGCCGCCCCTCCCGGCGCCCGCCCCGGCCGCCCCGATGAGCGCGTTCGCCCCGCCGCTGCCTGACGAGGTCGAGACCGCGCCGGAGATGAACGAGAAGGCGTACGTCCGCTCGGCGCTCGAGGAGGACAGCCGCGAGGAGGGCATCTTCCTCAACGACCTGCTGGTCCGCGTGCTGGACAGCGGCGGCTCCGACCTGCACCTGACGGCCGGCGCCCGCCCGACGATCCGCGTGCACGGCCACCTGAAGCCGCTCGACGACTTCCCGATCCTCACGCCGCCGGTCCTGCAGAAGATGCTCTACGCGATCATCACGCAGAAGCAGCGCGAACGGTTCGAGGAGGAGCTGGAGCTAGACTTCGCCTACGCGGTCCCCGGCAAGGCGCGCTTCCGTACCAACATCTACCGCCAGCGCGACGCGGTGGGCGGGGCGTTCCGCCTCATCCCGTACGAGATCAAGAAGCTCGAGGACCTCGGCATCCCGCCGGCGGCGGCGAACTTCGCGATGCTCCCGCGCGGCTTCGTGCTCGTCACGGGCCCGACCGGCTCCGGCAAGTCGACCACGCTCGCCAGCCTGATCGACCTCGCGAACCGGAACCGCAAGGACCACATCATGACGGTGGAGGACCCGATCGAGTTCCTCCACCGCCACCAGGCCTGCCTGGTCAACCAGCGCGAGGTGGGGGAGGACACCCACTCCTTCCAGAACGCGCTGAAGCACGTGCTGCGCCAGGACCCCGACATCATCCTGGTCGGCGAGATGCGCGACCTGGAGACGATCTCGGTGGCGCTCACCGCGGCCGAGACCGGTCACCTCGTCTTCGCCACCCTGCACACGCAGGACGCCGCGCAGACGATCGACCGCATCATCGACGTCTTCCCGCCGCACCAGCAGCAGCAGGTCCGCGTGCAGCTCGCCGGCGCCCTCCAGGGCATCGTCGCGCAGCAGCTCTGCCGCACCGCGGACGGCCAGGGCCGCGTCGTCACCGCCGAGGTGCTCGTCGCGACCCCCGCCATCCGCAACCTGATCCGCGAGGGCAAGACCCACCAGATCTACTCGGCGATGCAGGCCGGCGCGAAGTTCGGCATGCAGACGATGGACCAGCACCTCGCCGACCTCGTGAAGAAGGGCCGGATCACGTACGAGACCGGCATCGAGAAGTGCCACCACGTCGAGGACTTCAACCGGCTCTGCGGCCGGGCCTGAGAGGAACGCAGATGGCAACGACGTTCGCGTACAAGGTCCGCGACCGGGGCGGCAAGGTCGTCAGCGGCACGCTCGAGGCCGACAACGCGGCCGCGGTCGCGACCAAGCTCAAGGGGATGGGCTACGCCCCGATCTCGATCGAGAACGCCGGCGGCGGCCTCAAGACCGAGATCAAGATCCCCGGGATGGGCGCGAAGAAGGTCAAGCTCCGCGACCTCGCGATCTTCTCGCGGCAGTTCGCGACGATGATCAACTCGGGCCTCTCGCTGCTCCGCGCGCTGAACATCCTCTCGGAGCAGACGGAGAACCCGGAGCTGGCCCGCGTCCTCGGCGAGGTCCGCAACGACGTCGAGACCGGCAGCGCGCTGTCGATCGCGATGCAGAAGCACCCCAAGGTCTTCCCGCCGCTGATGGTCAACATGACCAAGGCCGGCGAGATCGGCGGCTTCCTCGACTCCGTGCTGCTGCAGGTGGCCGAGAACTACGAGGCCGAGGTCAAGCTCCGCGGCAAGGTCAAGAGCGCGATGACGTACCCGATCGTCGTCCTCGTCATGGCGCTGCTCTGCGTGAGCGCGATGTTGATCTTCATCGTCCCGGTGTTCGCGACCATGTTCAAGGACCTGGGCGCGACGCTGCCGGCGCCGACCCGCGTGCTCGTGTTCCTCAGCGAGAAGATGCGGCTGCTCGCGCCGCTCATCGTGGTCGGCCTGATCGTGACGTTCTTCGTGTGGAAGCGGATCAAGTACAACCCGAAGGTGCGCGACGTCGTCGACCCGCTGAAGCTGAAGGCGCCGGTCTTCGGCAAGCTGTTCCAGAAGATCGCGCTGAGCCGCTTCTCGCGGAACCTCGGCACGATGATGAAGTCCGGCGTGCCGATCCTGCAGAGCCTCGACATCGTCGCGGACACGACGGGCAACGTCGTCGTCGGCCGCGCGGTGCGGGACGTGCAGGAGAGCGTGCGGACCGGCGAGGCGCTGTCCAAGCCGCTGGAGAACCACAAGGTCTTCCCGCCGATGGTCGTGCAGATGATGGCGGTCGGCGAGGACACCGGCGCGCTGGACACGATGCTGCTGAAGATCAGCGAGTTCTACGACCAGGAGGTCGAGGCGACCACGGAGAGCCTCACCGCGCTGCTGGAGCCGGTCATGATCGGCGTCCTCGGCGGCCTCGTCGGGTCGATGATCATCGCGCTCTACATGCCCATCTTCAAGGTCTTCGACCTGGTGAAGTAACCGGGCGGAACGTGCACGGAAGGGGTCGCCACGGCGGCCCCTTTCGCGCGTTCCGGGACCTGTGTCACCGGTCCCGCTGGACCGAACGGACCCACCGAAAATAGTCCGACACAGGTGCTCAAGGCTGCTCCGGGTCGGGCCGAAGTATCAGGTGTCATCGAGCCGCAAGGCCAAGCACAAGGCACACCCGTCGAGAGGCGGGGTCGCAAAGCCAAGGGACCCGCAAAGGTCAGCCTGGCTGCCTCGGCCGGCACCCTCCCAGGAGGGGCCGCGCGAGGGTTCACATCGACATACTGCGCGGCTCACCACTCGTTTGGGAAAGGGCAGACATGCTCACTCGGATCCGTAAGGCGCAGGCGGAGCGCGAGGGTGGCTTCACCCTCATCGAGCTCCTCGTCGTCGTGATCATCATCGGCATCCTCGCCGCGATCGCGATCCCCACGTTCCTCAACCAGCGTGAGAAGGCGTGGACCCGCGCCGCCCAGAGCGACCTCCGCAACGCGGCCACGGTCCTCGAGTCGTACTTCAGCGAGTCCGGCACGTACGACCCGGCGGTCGGCCCGACGCAGACCCCCGCGGTCCCGGCGCCGGCGTACAAGAACTCGGACAACGTCTCGATCACGCAGCCGGTCGGCTCGGCGACGGCGTACTGCCTGCAGGCCGTGCACTCGAAGCTGGAGGCGGGCAAGAACACGTTCAAGCTCTCCTCGGTCGACGGCAAGGTCATGCTCGGCACCTGCGTCGCGGCCCCCGCGGCGTAACGCACTGCACGATCCGCTCAGGGGCGGCACCTTCGGGTGCCGCCCCTGACGCATGTCCGGGCTCGTCCGTTCGGCCGATCACACCGCCCCTGCCGCCGCCGATAGGTGATCGAAGGCACGAGGCGGGAGGCGCGCGAGATGCGGAGTCGGCGGGACGGCGGGTTCACGCTCATCGAGCTGCTCGTCGTGATGGTGATCCTCTCGATCCTCGCGGTCATCGCGATCCCGACGTTCATGGAGCAGCGCAAGAAGGCGTGGGCGCGGGCGGCGCAGGCCGACGTGCGGCACGGCGCGATCCAGGCCGAGATGTACTTCGAGGAGAACCTCACCTACGACGGCCTCGACCCCGCCACGATGCGCGCGTCGGAGGGCGACGTGCTGTCGGTGAGCGACGCCGACGTCGACGGCTACTGCCTCGAGGCGGACCACCAGAAGCTCCAGCCGGCGCCCGACTACCACTTCGACCAGGAGCTCGGCAGGCCGGTCCAGGGGGCCTGCGCACCGGCCGCCCCGCCGGTCGTGCCATGAGATTCGCCGAACGGCCTCAATTCCGGCACCCGTCCGGCCGATGACGTACTCGACCCAGGCCGCCAGAAGCAACCCGGACGTGGAGGTTCCGTGCTCGAGCGCCTTCGCGTGACGCGCGACGAGGAGGGCTTCACCCTCATCGAGATGATGGTCGCGCTCGTCGTGATCTCCATCGTCTTCGCCGCGTCGGCCGGCTTCCTCATCACGTCGATCAAGACGCAGTCGGTGAACGAGCGCCGGGTGCGCGCGACGCAGGTGGGCAACCGGGCCATCGAGGACCTGCGCGCGCTGCCGTGGTCCGTCCTCGGCTTCTACGCCACCGACCCGGGCTACCAGGCGACCGTGTCCGGGTCCGCGACCGTGACGCTCACGATGCCGGCCAGCGGGGTGCGGGACAGCCGCGCGCCGTTGCCGGGCACGCAGACGCTCACCGACGGCGGCGTGACGTACCAGCGCACGCTGAACATCCTGTGGTTCGACGACCCGGGCGACGGCACCGGCGGTGCCGACGCGGACGGCGACACGCACGACGCGAAGCTGCTGCGCGCGGCGCTGACGTGGAACGTCGCGGGCTCCGCCAAGGCGCTGACCGTCCAGGGGCTGCGCGCGCCGACCATCGAGGAGGTCGTGCCGAAGGCGCAGGCCGCCGTGAACCCCTTCCAGGTGCAGTCGTTCGCCGCGAACCCCGCGACCGAGACGCTGTACGCGAACGGCCGGACGATGGACGACATCACGTTCACGCTGCACACGACGTTCGCGGCCAGCCAGGTGCGGCTCAGCTTCGTGGACCGCGACAACCTGACGCAGACGTTCCTCATGCTGGCGCCGAGCAGCAACACGGACTGGACGTACACGCTGCCGGCCGGCGCCGGGCCCTTCGACACCGGCACGCACGCGTTCACCGCCCGTGCCTACGCCGCGGCGGGCGCGACCGCGGACGGCACGGTGAACGTCAGCTTCAACGTCTCCTCGATCGCCTTCGACATCTCGACGCCGACCGTGTCGCCGAGCTCCATCGACATCGACTCGTCCGGCCGCAACACGGTCGCCGTGACGGTGACGGCCACGGCCACGGCGCCGACGACCTCGATGTCCGTGACGTACCCGACGAAGTCGGGCAACGCCACGGCCACCATGAACCTCAGCAACGGCAGCACCGTCGGCACGTACACGATCCCGGCGCTGACCGGCTCGTTCAGCGCCGGTGCCGTCGAGTGGACCGTGACCGCGAGCGGCATCGGCGGCACCGCGAGCCGGGCCGTGTCCGTGACGTACGTCCCGCCGGCGGTGCAGCAGGTCGCGATCTCCAGCCTGACGGTGTCGCCGTCGCTGTGCGCGCACAACGGCAACGGCTCGCTGAACCGGCAGAGCCTCGTCTACGTCGCCACCACCGGCCTCGCCTCGACCGACAAGGTGAAGCTGGAGTTCACCGACAGCCAGGCGACCAAGGCCGACGCGTCGTACTTCGGCACCGACTCGTCGGGGAAGCTGTGGTTCCGCGCGTCCGTCGCGGCGGGCACGATGAAGTGGAACACCACGGCCGGCGTGGTCACGGCCACCGCCACGCGCTACCCGGACCTGACGCAGACGCAGCGCACGTTCTCCGTCACGGTGACCTTCGCGAGCGGATCGGGGAACTGCCCGGCATGAACACCCTCCTGAAGCGCGTACGCCGCGGCGGTGACACCGCGGGCTTCACCCTGGTCGAGCTGCTCGTCGTGATCATCCTGATGGGCGTCGTCGGCGCGATGGTGACCACCTCGATCGCCTCCAGCCTCCGCGCCGACCGGCGCACCCGGTCGCGGGTCGACACGTCGGCCGACATGACGAAGGGCTTCGACCGGATCACCAAGCAGATCCGCGTCGCGGCGCCGGTGATCTCGTTCTCGTCCACGTCGATCGCGGTCGAGACCTACCGCAACGGCGCCCGCAGGCGCTTCACGTACACGTACGACTCGGCTGCCAAGACCGTCACCGAGAAGACGGACGGCTACGCGTCCGCGACCGCCGTGTCCCCCTCGACCACCTCGACGCGGGTGCTGCTCACCAACGTGACGAACGGCGCGACGCCGATGTTCAAGTACTACGACCGCGACGGCGTCGTCGCGACGCAGATCAAGGACATCGCGCGCGTCGAGGTCACGCTGGTCGAGAAGCCGAAGGAGCAGAACCCCGTCGTGCTCTCCACGTCGGTGTACCTCCGCAACTTCCAGGAGCAGTGATGAGCACGTTCAGGAACCGTCTCTCGTTCGTCGCGCGCCGGCGCGAGGACGGGTCGATGATGCTCGCGCTGCTCGGCTCGCTGATCACCACGAGCGTCGTCACCACCGTGGCGTTCTCGATGATCACGAGCTCGCAGTCCACGCGGCACAGCCAGGACTACACGCTCGCGCTGCACGCGGCGGACGCCGGCGTGCAGGACGCGATGTTCCGCGCGAACAACCTGCAGCCCGTCACGGGCGGCACCGGCACCGTCGGCGACGGCACGTACTCGTGGACCGCGACCGCGACGACCAAGGGCTGGCTCGTCGTGTCCCGGGGGACGCAGCGCGCGGTGTCGCGCACGATCCGGGTCGAGCTGACGAAGGCGCCGCGGTTCTTCCTCGCGGCGTTCGGCGACCGCGGCATCGAGCTGAAGGGCTCGAACGGCGCCGACTCGTACAACAGCGCGACCGGCGCGACGAACACCGGCAGCGGCAACCTCGGCAGCAACGACGACGTCAACCTCAACGGCAACAGCACCGTCGTCGACAACATCACGCTCTACAACCACGACGCCGCCGACAACACGTGCACGAACAACGGCGGCACCGGCTGCGAGCACATCAACGTCATCGGGCCGAAGCTGGACCTGGCGAGCGACGCGAACATGAAGTTCATCGAGGACCAGCTCTCCGCCTGCGCCGCGACGTACCAGCTCCCGAGCTGGCGCGCCTCCGAGGCGGTCCCGGCCGGCGTGCTGCCCTACAACGGCGCCCTGCCGTACTGCTTCGAGACGCTGACGTTCGACGTCGACACGGTCCTCTCCGGCGCCGACGCGGCCCACCCGGTCGTCATCTACGTCCGCGGCGCGGTGAGCATCGAGCAGGGCATCAAGGTCAACTGCGGCGGCTGCGGCCCGACGTCCACGCCGGACGCGAGCCTGCTCCAGATCTACTCGGCCGGCTCGACCGACACCCAGTCCATCGCGATCGGCAACCAGTCGATGATCTCCGCCGCGATCTACGCCCCGCGCGCGAACTGCCTCGGCAACCCGAGCGCCGCGCAGGCCGACATCTACGGCGCGCTGATCTGCGGCTCGATCGGCCGCATCACCTCGGGCAACCAGGGTGGTTGGTCGTTCCACTTCGACGACAACCTGAAGAACATCGGCACCGGCGGCTACCAGGTCGTTCGTTACGACGAGCAGTAGGCGGCGGCCCCACGGCGTCTCTGGCGGCGTTGGCGTCGTCGCCGGTACCGCCAGTACCGGCTCCTCCTTCGCCTTGCCAGACACGCCGTGGAACCACCGGGTCTCCGCGGACCTCAGTCGGTAGCGTCGCGTTGTGACTGCTCTCCTCGTCGGGTTCGCCGCGGTGCTCGGGCTCGTGGTGGGGTCGTTCCTCAACGTCGTCATCTGGCGGGTGCCGAGGGGCGAGAGCGTGGTGCGGCCGCCGTCGCACTGCCCGCGCTGCGACATGCCGATCAGCCCGCGGGACAACGTCCCTGTGCTGTCGTGGCTGCTGCTGCGCGGGAGGTGCCGGCACTGCGGCGAGCCGATCAGCGGGCGGTACCCGGCCGTGGAGCTGCTGACCTGCGCGGTGTTCGCGGGCACGGCGGCGCGGCTGGGGGAGGACTGGGCGCTGCCGGCGTTCCTCTACCTCGCGGCGGTGGCGGTGGCGCTGGCGCTGATCGACCTGGACACGAAGAAGCTCCCGAACGTGCTCGTGCTGCCGTCGTACGTGGTGGGCGTGGTGCTGCTCGGCGCGGCGGCGTTCGCCGAGAGGGAGCCGTGGCTGGCCGTGCGCGCGCTGATCGGGATGGCGGTCCTGTACGCGATCTACTTCGCGCTGGCGTTCGCGTACCCGGCGGGGATGGGCTTCGGGGACGTGAAGCTGGCCGGGGTGGTCGGGCTCTACCTGGGCTACCTGGGGTGGCCCACGTGGACCGTGGGGTGGCTGCTCGGGTTCTTCCTGGGCGGCGTGTTCGGGGTCGTGGCGATGGTGGCCCGGCGGGCGACCCGCAAGACGATGGTGCCGTACGGGCCGTTCATGATCCTGGGCGCGTTCCTGGCGATCTGGTGGGGCCAGGCGATCGCCGACCTGTACCTGGGGGCCACGGTCGGCTGACCCGCCGGACCGGCCGCCTGCGGCGGCCGGCGTTCCCCATCTGTGAAGCCCAGCGGGACCTGTGCCCGTGTGGTGATCTTCACAGAACGAGCCCGGGGTCGGGCGAACGAACGGGCTCGGCCGGCCGCGGGGCGGGTGGGCGCACGTAGTCCGAGTGAGTGACCGCCGCACGGCGCAACGGCGGGCGCGCAGGGGGAGCAATCCGTAGCCGCCAATTTCTCAAGCCGTCACCCACGGCGACCGATTGGTTCCTTGTATGTCCGGCCGGCTCACCGAGCGTGAGCAGAGGGGATCAGTCGTGGGAGTCAAGACCGCAGTGGGGCTCGACATCGGGACCTCCAGCGTGCGTGCCGCCGAGATGAGCCTCGGCAAGAGCCCGGTGCTGGAGCGCTTCGGCCAGGTCGCGCTGCCCCCGGGCACCGTTCGCGACGGCGAGGTCGTCGACCCCGACACCGTCGCGCGCGCCATCAAGCAGCTCTGGTCCACCGCGAAGTTCTCGACCAAGAAGGTCGTGCTCGGGGTGTCGAACCAGAAGGTGATCGTCCGGCAGGTGGACCTGCCCTGGCTGCCGACCGACGAGCTCCGCAAGTCGCTGGCGTTCCAGGTGCAGGACTACATCCCGATCCCGGTCGACCAGGCGATCCTGGACTTCCACCCGCTCGAGGAGTTCACGAACGAGTCCGGCGGCCGGATGCTCCGCGTCCTGCTCGTCGCGGCGCAGCGCGACATGGTCACGGCGGCGATGGACGCGGCGCAGCGCGCCGGGCTCACGCCGGTGATGGTCGACCTGACGCCGTTCGCGATGCTCCGCGCGCTGGCCCCCGTCGACTCGTCGGTCTTCGCCGGCGAGGCCGAGGCGCTGGTCGACATCGGCGCGAGCGTCACCAACATCGTCGTGCACCAGGGCGGCGTCCCCCGCTTCGTGCGCATCCTGCTCATGGGCGGCGCCGACGTGACCGAGGCGGTCGCCGAGCGCATGGGCGTCAGCGCCGAGGAGGCCGAGACGCTGAAGTGGCAGACCGGCATGGGCGCCGGCGCCTTCGAGGGCGCCTCGCCGGCCGCGCGGGTCATCGACCAGCACGCGGGCTCGTTCCTCGACGAGGTGCGCAACTCCCTCGACTACTACCTCGCCCAGCCGCAGGCCGCGCGCGTCTCGCGCGTCGTGGTCAGCGGCGGCGGCTCGCAGCTCGGTGGCCTGATGCACCGGCTCGGCGAGCTGGTCCGGGTGCCGGTCGACGCCGGCCGCCCGCTCTCGAACGTTCGGATCGGAAAGCTCGGGCTCTCGCCCGAACAGCTCGGTCACGTGGAGCCGCTCGCCACCGTGCCCGTTGGACTCGCGATGGGGGTGGCGTAAGTGGCGGCCCAGATGATCGGCAGCGTGACGACGACGGGGACGATGCCCCGCGTCAACCTGCTGCCGCCGGAGATCGCGGAGAAGGCGACGCTGCGCAAGGCGCAGTTCGCGATGGCGGGCGTCGGCGCCGCGGCCGTCGCGGTCGTCGGCCTCCTCTACGTCAACGCGTCCCACGAGGTGTCGGAGGCGAACGAGCAGAAGGCCGAGGTCGCCGCCGCGAGCGTCAAGCTCAACGCGGAGCTGAAGAGCCTGCAGAACGTCCGCGACGTCTACGCGCGGGTCGACGCGGCCAAGCTGACGCTCGCCTCGGCGATGAAGAACGAGGTGCTCTGGTCGAGCTACCTCCACGACCTCACGCTGCGCGTGCCGGACAACGTCTGGCTCACCAGCCTCTCGGCCTCGGTCGACGCCGGTAAGGCGACGGGCTCGGCGGCCGCCGGCGCGGCCCCGGTCCTCGACCCGGGCATCGGCACCGTGAACATCTCCGGGGTCGCGTTCGACCACCCGGACGTCGCGAAGTGGCTGGAGAGCCTGTCGCAGCAGAAGGGCTTCGCGAACGCGTACTTCACGCAGTCCACGGAGACCGAGATCGCCGACCGCACGCTCTACAAGTTCACGACCTCCGTGAACCTCACGCAGGCCGCGCTCTCGAACCGATACACGAAGGGAACGGCGCGATGACGAAGCTCAGGCAGCTCTGGCTGCTGACGGCGGTCGGCTCGCTGCTCGTCATGGCCGCCGGCTACTTCCTCCTCGTCTCGCCGAAGCGTTCCGACGCCGCGTCGATCCGGACCGAGGCCGCGGACCAGGAGCAGGCGAACGCCCGGCTGCGGACGCAGATCCAGATGCTGAACCGGCAGAAGAAGGACCTGCCGAAGCAGCAGGCGGAGCTGCAGAAGTTCGCGGCGAGCATCCCGAACAACCCGGCGCTGCCGGCCCTGATCCGTTCGCTGTCGAACGCCGCCGAGACCTCGGGCGTCGAGCTCGTGGCGCTGTCGCCGGCCGCCCCGACCCGCGTCGCCGCGGTGTCGTCCGGCCAAGTCGCCGGTGCCGCCCCGGCGGCGCAGACGCTGCCGCTGGCGCAGATCCCGATCACCGTCAAGGTGGCCGGCCGCTACAGCGAGGTCTCGCAGTTCTTCAGCGAGATCGAGGGCCTGCCCCGCGCGTTCCTCCTGAGCGGCGTGAACGTCGTCCCCGAGCCGCCGAAGGCGAAGGACGGCGCGGCGCCGGCGGGCAACGTCTACACCGGCCGCCTCGCGGCGACCCTCACCGGCTCGCTCTACATGACCGTCAAGGCCCCGCCCGCGCCGAAGCCCGTCGCCACCGTGTCGGCGCCGGCGGAGTAGGAGAGACGACGATGACCGAGAGCACGTTCCCCTTCGCGGCCGCGGGCGACGAGCCCGAGACGGCCGGCGGAGACCGCAAGAAGCTCGCGCTCGTCGGCGTCGCCGGCGCGCTCGTGGTGGCCCTGCTGGGCTACTTCGTGGTGCTGCCGATGCTCGCCGGGTCGGACCCCGTGGCCGAGGCCACGATCGTCCGGGGCAAGGCGCCGGTGACCGCGAAGAAGCCGGCCGCGGCCAAGCCCGCGGTGAAGAAGCCGGCCGCGCAGCCCGCGACGTACGCGGACACCGCGGCCCGCCAGGACCCGTTCAAGCCGCTCGTCGTCGAGCCCGTCGTCGCGCCGCCCGTGGCGGGCGACCCGGCCGCGGTGCCGGCCGGCGGCACGACCGGCGGCACCACGACCGGCGGCACGACCGGCGGCACGACGACCGGCGGCACGTCGGCGAACGTCGGCGGCCAGCGCGTCGCGCTCGTCCTGGTCTACGCCAAGGACGGCAAGTCGTACGCGCAGACCAAGGTCGGCGACACGGTGTTCACGCCGGCGGTCGGCGAGGTGTTCAGCGGCACGTACAAGCTGCTCGCGGTGAGCGGCAAGACGGCCACGTACCTCTTCGGCGACGAGCAGTTCACGCTCAGCGAGGGCCAGGAGGTCCTCAAGTAACGGCCACCCGCTTCGGGCCCCCGTTCGGATCATCCGGGCGGGGGCTCGTCGCGTCCGGCCCCGGATAGGGTCGAGCCGTGCTCCGCTACCTCACCGCCGGCGAGTCCCACGGCCCCGCGCTCGTCGCGGTGCTGGAGGGCGTGCCGGCGGGCGTCGAGGTGACGTCCGACGAGATCGCCGACCAGCTCGCCCGCCGCCGCGCGGGCTACGGCCGCGGCGCGCGGATGGGCTTCGAGAAGGACGAGGTGGAGCTGCTCGGCGGCGTGATCCACGGCCGCACGATCGGCTCGCCGGTCGCGGTGCGGATCGGCAACACCGAGTGGCCGAAGTGGTCGGTCGTCATGTCGGCCGACCCGGTCGACGCGGCGGCGCTGGAGGGACTGGCGCGCGCGGAGCCGCTGACCCGGCCGCGGCCCGGCCACGCGGACCTCGCGGGGATGCAGAAGTACGCGCTCGACGAGGCGCGGCCGATCCTCGAACGCGCCTCCGCCCGCGAGACCGCGTCGCGCGTGGCGCTGGGCACGGTGGCGCGGGCGTTCCTGCGGCAGGCGCTCGGCGTCTCCGTGGTGTCGCACGTGGTGCGGATCGGCTCGGTGACCGCGCCCGAGGGCGTGGTGCCGGGCCCCGACGACCTCGACGCGGTGGACTCCGACGCGTGCCGGTGCTTCGACCGGGCGGCGGGCGAGGCGATGGTCGCCGAGATCGACGCCGCCAAGGCCGACGCGGACACGCTCGGCGGCGTGGTCGAGGTGCTGGCGTACGGCCTCCCGCCCGGCCTCGGCTCGCACGTGCACTGGGACCGGCGGATCGACTCGCGGATCGCGGGCGCGCTGATGGGCATCCAGGCGATCAAGGGGGTGGAGTTCGGCGACGGGTTCGCGGTCGCGGCGCGGAGGGGCAGCCAGGCGCACGACGAGATCGCGGTGTCCGAGTCCGGCGTCTCGCGGCTGTCCGCCCGCGCGGGCGGCGTCGAGGGCGGCATGACGACCGGGGAGCCGTTGCGGGTGCGCGCGGCGATGAAGCCCATCTCGACGCTGTCCCGGCCGCTCGGCACGGTGGACGTGCGGACCGGCGAGCCGGCCAAGGCGATCGCGCAGCGTTCGGACGTCTGCGCGGTGCCCGCCGCGGGCGTCATCGCCGAGGCGGTCGTCGCGATCGCCCTGGCCGACGCGGCGCTGGAGAAGTTCGGCGGCGACTCGGTCGCCGAGACGGCGCGCAACGCGCGGGCGTACCTCGACGCACTGGTCATCCGGTGATCGTGGTGGTCGGGGCGCCCGGGGCCGGCAAGACGACGGTCGGGCGGCTGCTCGCCGAACGCCTCGGCGTGCCGTTCCGGGACACCGACGACGACGTCGAGGCGATGGCCGGGAAGTCGATCCCGGACATCTTCTTCGACGCGGGCGAGGCGGAGTTCCGGCGGTTGGAACGCGCCGCGGTCGTCGCCGCGCTGGCGTCGCACTCGGGTGTCCTCGCGCTCGGAGGTGGCGCGGTCGGCGACCCCGACACGCGCGCGGACCTGGTGGACCACACCGTGGTCTGGCTCGAGGTGTCGCTGCACGACGCGACCAAGCGCGTCGGCTGGGGCCCGGGCCGGCCGATGCTCGACCTGAACCCGCGCGCCAAGCTGGCCGAGCTGATGACGAAGCGCCGGCCGCTCTACGAGGAGGTCGCGACGATCACCGTCGACGGCTCGGCGCTGACGCCCGAGCAGGTCGTGGAGCAGGTCGTGGCGGCGCTGCCGTGAGCCCGGCCGTCGTGACCGTCGCGACCGAGCCGGCGTACGACGTCGTCATCGGCCGCGACGCGCTGGCCGCGGTGGAGCCGTTGCTGGAGCACGTCGACCAGGTCGCGATCGTGTCGTGCCCGGCCGTCTCGATGCACGCGGCGGCCGTGGGCGACGCGCTGAAGTCGTACGGCGTGCAGGTCATGCGCGTCGAGGTGCCGGACGGCGAGGCGGCGAAGGACCTGCGCGTCGTCAACCACGTGTGGGCCGCGCTGGGGCAGGCGGCGTTCTCCCGGACCGACCTGGTGCTCGGCGTCGGCGGCGGCGCGGTCACCGACGTGGCCGGGTTCGCGGCCGCCACGTGGCTGCGCGGCGTCCCCGTCGTGCACGTGCCGACGACGCTGCTCGGCATGGTCGACGCCGCGATCGGCGGCAAGGTCGCGATCAACACCGCGGCCGGCAAGAACCTGGTCGGCGCGTTCCACCAGCCGGAGCTGGTGGTCGTGGACCCGTCGTACCTGACGACGTTGCCGCAGGAGGACTACACGGCCGGGCTCTCCGAGGTCGTGAAGGCCGGGTTCATCGCCGACCCGGCGATCCTCGACCTGATCGAGCGCGACGTGGCGGCGGTGCTCGGCCGCGACGAGGCGGTGGTGACCGAGCTGCTCGTCCGGTCGGTCCGGGTGAAGGCGGACGTGGTCTCGGCGGACCCGCGCGAGTCCGGCCGGCGGATGGTGCTCAACTACGGGCACACGCTCGCGCACGCGATCGAGCACGACGCGGGGTACGGCGCGTGGCGGCACGGCGACGCGGTCGCGGTCGGCCTCTGCTACGCGGCCGCGGTGGGCCGGCGCCGGCGGTTCGGCGCGCTGGACGACGCCACGGCGGACCGGCACCGGACGATCCTGGAGTCGCTCGGGCTGCCGACCCGCTACCTCGCCGACGCGTGGCCGCGGCTGCGGGCCGCGATGCGTACGGACAAGAAGACGCGCGGCGACCGGCTGCGCTTCGTGGTGCTCGACGCGCTGGGCCGCCCGTCCGTGCTGGACGCGCCGAACGAGGCGCTGCTCGAGTCGGCGTACTCGGAGGTCTCCGGATGATCTACGTGCTCAACGGCCCCAACCTCGGCCGGCTCGGCACCCGCGAGCCGGAGGTCTACGGCACCGGCACGTACGCCGACCTGGAGGCCGCGGTGCGCGCCGAGGCCGCGGCGCTGGGTGTCGAGGTCGACGTGCGGCAGACCGACGACGAGGCGACGCTGATCGGCTGGCTGCACGAGGCCGCCGAGCAGGCGACCGGCGTCGTGCTGAACCCGGCGGCGTTCACCCACTACTCCTACGCCGTCCGCGACGCCGCCGCGATGGTGGGCGTCCCGCTCGTCGAGGTGCACCTGTCGAACATCGCGGCGCGCGAGGAGTTCCGGCGGCACTCGGTGGTCGCGGGGGTGGCGCTCGGCGTGATCAGCGGCTTCGGCTTCGACTCGTACCGGCTCGCGTTGCGGGCGCTCGTTGGGAGGAACCATGCCTGAGGTCCACGAGGCGCGCCGGGCCGCGCTGCGCTCGGCGCTGGGGGAGGCGGACGCGGCGCTCGTCACGCGGCTGGTGAACGTGCGCTACCTGACCGGGTTCACCGGCTCGAACGGCGCGCTGCTCGTCACCCGCGACGCCGCGGTGCTGGCGACGGACGGCCGGTACATCACGCAGTCCGAGCGGCAGGCGCCGGACGTCGAGCGGGTCATCGTCGGCGCGCCGCCGACCGCGCTCGC
This sequence comes from Mycobacteriales bacterium, assembly GCA_036382875.1. Classification (GTDB taxonomy): domain Bacteria; phylum Actinomycetota; class Actinomycetes; order BP-191; family BP-191; genus BP-191. The sequence continues at coordinate 20,139 of DASVPJ010000039.1, read as the reverse complement.
CGAGCGGGCGGCGAAGGACGGCGTCGGCCGGCTCGGCTTCGAGTCGCACGACGTGACCGTCGACCTGCACGACGCGCTGGCGTCGGCCGGCCCCGCGCTGGTGCGGCTGGGGCGGGCCGTGGAGTCGTTGCGCGCGGTCAAGGACGACGACGAGATCGAGCTGCTGCGCGAGGCGTGCGCGGCGGCGGACCGGGCGTTCGCCCGGCTGCTGCCGTCGGTGCGCCCGGGGCGGACCGAGCGGGAGGTCGGCCGCGAGCTCGAGGCGTTGATGCTGGAGGAGGGCGGCGACGGGCCGTCGTTCGAGACGATCGTCGCGTCGGGGCCGAACAGCGCGGTGCCGCACCACCGGCCGACCGAGCGCGTGCTGGAGCCGGGGGAGTTCGTGAAGTTCGACTTCGGCGCGCTGTACCGCGGCTACCACTCGGACATGACGCGGACCGTCGTGCTGGGCACCGCGGCGGACTGGCAGCGGGAGGTCTACTCGCTGGTCGCGGCGGCGCAGGCCGCGGGGCGCGCGGCGCTGGCCGTGGGCGCGGTCTGCGGCGACGTCGACAAGGCCGCGCGCGACGTCATCGACGCGGCCGGCCACGGGGCGGCGTACACGCACTCGCTCGGCCACGGCGTAGGGCTGGAGATCCACGAGGCGCCGACGCTGCGCGCGGGCGCAACCGATACACTCGCCGACCGGACGCCGGTGACCGTGGAGCCGGGCGTGTACCTCGCCGGCCGCGGCGGCGTCCGGATCGAGGACACGCTCGTCGTTCGCGCCGGGTCGGATCCCGAGCTGCTGACGACGACGACCAAAGAGCTTCTGGAGCTGTGACGTGGCGACCACGAACGACCTGAAGAACGGCATGACGCTGGACATCGACGGCGACCTCTGGAACGTCGTGGAGTTCCAGCACGTCAAGCCCGGCAAGGGTGGGGCGTTCGTCCGGACGACGTTGAAGAACCTCAAGACCGGCAAGGTCGTGGACCGGACGTTCAACGCGGGCGTGAAGGTCGACGTCGCGATGGTCGAGAAGCGCGAGATGTCGTACCTGTACCGCGAGGGCAGCGAGTACGTGTTCATGGACACGAGCACGTACGACCAGCTCCACATCACCGACGAGGCCGTCGGCGACATGCGCAACTACCTGCTCGAGAACATGAACGCCACCGTCGTCATCCACGACGGCGTGGCGCTGTCGGTCGAGCTGCCCGCGTCCGTCGAGCTGCTGATCCAGCACACCGACCCGGGCGTGCAGGGCGACCGTTCGACGGGCGGCACGAAGCCGGCGACGTTGGAGACGGGCGCGGAGATCCAGGTGCCGCTGTTCGTGTCGACGGGCGAGAAGGTGCGCGTGGACACCCGCGACGGCCGCTACCTCGGGCGGGTCCAGAGCTGAGCGCGCCCACCTCGCCGGTGGTGGCGGCGGCGGCCGGCCGTGCCCGAACTGTGAAGATCACCACGCGGGCGGCCGCGGCCGGGGCTGCACGGAACGAGCCGGCGGGGAGACCCCGCGCGGCGGCACCTCGCGCGGCGGCGGCCGCGCCGTGAGCGCGCGGAGCAAGGCGCGCAAGCGCGCGCTGGACGTGCTCTACGAGGCCGAGCTGCGCGGCCTCGACGCCGTGGCGACGGCGGGGGAGCGGCTCGCCCAGGGCGACCCGCCGGTCCCCGAGTACGCCGTCGAGCTGGTCGAGGGCGTGGCCGAGCACCGCGCGCGGATCGACGAGGTGCTGGCGGGCTTCACGGCCGCCGACTGGCCGCTGGACCGGATGCCGGCGGTGGACCGCAACATCCTGCGGATCGGGACGTACGAGCTGCTGTTCCGCGACGACGTGCCGCCGGGCGTGGCGATCGCGGAGGCCGTCGAGCTGGCGACGTCGCTGTCGACCGACGAGTCGCCGCGCTTCGTCAACGGCCTCCTCGCCCGGGTGGCGAGGGAGCGCGAGGCCGGCTAGGCGCCGACCGGCTCCACCGCGCGGCGGGCGTCGGCCTTCATGACGCCCCACTGGATGAGCTGCTCGGTGAGCGCGCCCGGCGAGGCGTCGTAGATGACCGCGAGCGAGCGCAGGTCCTCGTGCCGGATCGACAGCACGCGGCCGTTGTAGTCGCCGCGCTGGCTCTGGATCGTGGCGGCGTAGCGCGCGAGCGGCGCGGACTGCTCGACCGGCACGTGGGAGAGCTGCTCGAGGTCGATGACCAGCTTCGTGGAGGCCTCGACCGGCGCGCCGGCGGAGACGCCCTCGGGGAGCAGCTCCTGGATCGGCACGGCGTAGAACTCGGCCAGCTCGGCGAGCCGCTGCACGGTCACCGCCCGGTCGCCGCGCTCGTACGAGCCCACGACGACGGCCTTCCAGCGGCCGCGCGACTTCTCCTCGACCCCGTGGAGGGACAGGCCCTGCTGCGTACGGATCGCCCGGAGGCGAGCGCCGAGCGCCTTCGCGTAGTCCGTCATGGTGCCGCGTCTCCTGTCGCTGGGTCAGGCGGTCGCCCGCCGGGCCGAACAACGCGGACGCCGGTCTCACCACTCGCTCCCCCAGGGGCCGCCTCCGAGGAGGCGTGGTGACCGCGTACGGTCCCCGGGATCACAGCTTCGGCCGCGCACACTCCCTCGCGAGAGTGGTTACAGACTGTGACGGTAAGGCCCTTTCCCACCACGGTCAAGGTTTGGGTGACTACTGCGTGTCGCGTCCGGGGGAGAAACCGGGTAATTCGGGACGCACCGGCGGTCACCCGGCGTGGCGGGTTCCGCGCCTCGCCGGCGGGCCTGGTACGGTCCTTCCGACCCACTCCTTTAAGGCCCGTCCCGTGAGGCGGGGAAGGAGGAACGCAGTGGCTGCTGCGCATCCTGACGCGGGTACGCCCGCCCGTCGCCCCGTCTCCGGCGACCCCTCCGCGGCCCGCACGATCCTCGAGGCCGACGACGTGAGCCGCGCGCTCCGCCGCATCGCGCACGAGATCGTCGAACGCAACCGTGGGGCCAACGACCTCGTCCTGCTCGGCATCCCGACCCGCGGCGTGGCGCTCGCCCAGCGCATCGCCGCGAAGGTGTCGGAGGTCGAGGGCGCGACGATCCCGGTCGGCTCGCTCGACGTGACGATGCACCGCGACGACCTGCGGCTGCGCGGCGTCCGCGCGCTGGAGGAGACCGACCTCCCGAACGGCGGCATCGACGGCAAGGTCGTCGTGCTGGTGGACGACGTGCTGTTCTCGGGCCGCACGATCCGCGCCGCGCTGGACGCGCTCACCGACCTCGGCCGCCCGGCCGCCGTACGGCTCGCCGTGCTGGTCGACCGCGGCCACCGGGAGCTGCCGATCCGCGCGGACTACGTCGGCAAGAACATCCCCACGTCGCTGCGGGAGGCCGTGCACGTGCTGCTGACCGAGTACGACGGCCGCGACGGGGTGCTGCTCGGCCCGGCCGAAGGGGAGGACGCATGAAGCGGCACCTGCTGTCGGCCGCCGATCTCAGCCGCGACGACGCGCTGCTCATCCTGGACACCGCCGAACGCCTCGCGGAGACGACCGAGCACGCCGCGGTGAAGAAGCTCCCGACGCTGCGCGGCCGGACGGTCGTGAACCTGTTCTTCGAGGACTCGACCCGCACCCGGACGTCGTTCGAGGTCGCCGCGAAGCGGCTGAGCGCGGACGTCATCAACTTCTCGGCCAAGGGCTCCAGCGTCTCCAAGGGCGAGTCGTTGAAGGACACCGCCTGGACGCTGGAGGCGATGGGCGCCGACGCGGTCGTCATCCGGCACGGCGCGTCCGGCGCGCCGCACCGGCTGGCCGGCTGGATCAAGGGTTCGGTCGTCAACGCCGGCGACGGCACGCACGAGCACCCGACGCAGGCGCTGCTGGACGCGTACACGATGCGCCAGCGCCTCGGCCGGCTCCAGGACCTCAACGTCACGATCGTCGGCGACGTCATCCACTCGCGCGTCGCGCGCAGCAACGTCCTGCTGCTGCACACGCTCGGCGCGCAGGTGACCGTCGTCGCGCCGCCGACGCTGCTGCCGGTCGGCGTGGAGACGTGGCCGGTGGAGGTGTCGTACGACCTCGACGCGGTGCTCCCGAAGAGCGACGTCGTGATGATGCTGCGGGTCCAGCGCGAGCGGATGGGCGCGGCGTACTTCCCGTCCACCCGCGAGTACAGCCGCCGCTACGGCCTCGACGTGGACCGCGTACGGCTGCTCAAGGACGACGCGATCGTGATGCACCCGGGCCCGATGAACCGCGGCGTCGAGATCGCCGCCGAGGTCGCCGACGGCCCGCGCTCCACGATCGTGGACCAGGTCACGAACGGCGTCTCCGTCCGGATGGCGATCCTCTACCTGATGCTCGGAGGCGAGGCCCAGTGACCACCGAGTGGCTGATCCGCGGCGAGACGGACTACCGGATCTCCGGCGGCACGATCGTGGAGGTCGGCCCCGGGCTCGACGCGACGGGCGCCGAGGTGCTCGACGCCGGCGGGCTCGTGGTGCTGCCCGGCCTGGTCGACCTGCACACGCACCTGCGCGAGCCGGGCCGCGAGGACGCCGAGACGATCGAGTCCGGAACGGCGGCCGCGGCGCTCGGCGGCTTCACCGCGGTGCACGCGATGGCCAACACCGACCCGGTCGCGGACGTCGCGGGCGTGGTGGAGCAGGTGTGGCGGCTCGGCCGCGACGCCGGGCACTGCGCGGTGCACCCGGTCGGCGCGGTGACGGTCGGCCTGGAGGGCAAGGCGCTGGCCGAGCTCGGCGCGATGGCGGACAGCGCGGCGCGGGTGCGGGTGTTCTCCGACGACGGCCGCTGCGTCTCGGACGCGGGGCTGATGCGCCGGGCGCTGGAGTACGTGAAGGCGTTCGACGGCGTTATCGCGCAGCACGCGCAGGAGCCGTCGCTGACGCAGGGCGCGCAGATGCACGAGGGCGTCGTGTCGGCGCGGCTCGGGCTCGCCGGCTGGCCCGCGGCGGCCGAGGAGTCGGTCATCGCGCGCGACTGCCTGCTCGCCGCGCACACCGGCTCGCGGCTGCACGTCTGCCACGTCAGCACGGCGGGCTCGGTCGAGCTGATCCGCTGGGCCAAGTCGAAGGGCTGGCGGGTCACCGCCGAGGTCACGCCGCACCACCTGCTGCTGACCGACGACCTGGCGGAGTCGTACGACCCGATCTACAAGGTCAACCCCCCGCTGCGCACCGCCGCCGACGTGCAGGCGCTGCGCGAGGGCCTCGCCGACGGCACGATCGACGCGGTCGCCACCGACCACGCGCCGCACGCGCTGGAGGACAAGGAGACCGAGTGGGGGTGCGCGGCGTTCGGGATGCTCGGCCTGGAGACCGCGCTGTCGATCGTGGTCGAGACGATGGTCGAGACCGGGCTGCTGGACTGGGCGGGGGTGGCCGACCGGATGTCGTTCCGGCCCGCGCGGATCGGCGGGGTCGCCGACCAGGGCATCGCGCTGGAGCCCGGCGCGCCCGCGAACCTCACGCTGCTCGACCCGGCCGCCCGCTGGACGGTCGACCCGCACGCGCTCGCGTCGAAGAGCACCAACACGCCGTACGCCGGGCGGTCGCTGCCGGGACGCGTGGTGGCGACGTTCCACCGGGGGCGCCCCACGGTCCTCGACGGGAAGCTGGCGTGACGCGGACGCTGCTCACGCTCGGGCTGCTGCTCGCGTTCCTCGGCTGCCTCGCGCTGATGCGGCGCGGCTGGCAGCGGCGGGCCGCGCGGCAGGCCGGGCTGCCCGGCCTCGCCGAGCCGCCCGCGACGCTCGGCCCGGACGTGGTGGCACCGCTGGTCGGGCTGTACCTGGGCACGACCGAGTCCGGGGCGTGGCTGGACCGGATCGCCGCGCAGGGGCTCGGCGGGCGGGCGGCGGCGCGGCTGCGGCTCGTTCCGGAGGGGATCGTGGTGGTGCGCGAGGGGAGCCCGAACGGCTTCATCCCGCGCGCCGACGTGCTGCGCGCCGAGGTGACCGAGGCGCAGGCCGGCAAGTGGATCGGCGAGGGCGGCGTGCTGCTGCTGACCTGGCGGCTGGGAGGCATCGAGGTGGACAGCGGGTTCCGGGCCGACGACCACGGCCGGCACGGGGAGTGGGCCCGCGCGGTGGCCGGCCTTCCGGACCCCGCGGCGGCCGCTCCGGCCGAGCGCGCGCCGGCGCCGCGGCCGACCGCGGCACCTCTGGTCGGCCGCGCGGTCCCGCCCGCGCTGCTCGTGCTGGAGGACGGGCGGTCGTTCCGCGGCGAGGGGTACGGCGCGGTGGGCGAGACGTTCGGCGAGGCGGTCTTCAACACCGGCATGACCGGCTACCAGGAGACGCTCACCGACCCCTCCTACCACCGGCAGGTCGTCGTCCAGACCGCGCCGCACATCGGCAACACCGGGGTCAACGACGTCGACGACGAGTCGGGCCGCATCTGGGTGGCCGGCTACGTCGTCCGGGACCCCTCGCGCGTCGCCTCCTCGTGGCGGGCGCAGCGCGGTCTGGACGCGGAGCTGCGGCGCTACGGCGTCGTCGGCATCGGCGGCGTGGACACCCGCGCGGTCACCCGCCACCTGCGCGAGCGCGGCGCGATGCGCTGCGCGATCTCCTCGACCGGCGAGAGCGCCGACGAGGTGCTCGCCAAGGTGCTGGCCAGCCCGAGCATGGTCGGCGCCGACCTGGCCCGCGAGGTGTCCACGGAGAGCGCGTACGTCGTCCCGGCGGTCGGCGAGCGGCGGTTCCGCGTCGCCGCGCTGGACGTCGGGATGAAGCGCTCGATCACGTCCTACCTCGCGACCAACGGCTGCGAGGTCACCGTGCTCCCGGCCACCGCGACGGCGGACGACGTGCTGGCGACCGACCCGGACGGCGTGTTCGTCAGCAACGGCCCCGGCGACCCGGCGGCGACGACGTACGCCGTCGAGGCGCTGCGCGGGGTGCTGGGGCGGCGGCCGGTGTTCGGCATCTGCCTCGGCCACCAGCTCCTCGGCCGCGCGCTCGGGCTGGGGACGTACAAGCTGACGTTCGGCCACCGCGGGCTGAACCAGCCGGTCCAGGACGTCGAGACGAAGCAGGTCGCGATCACGAGCCACAACCACGGCTTCGCGGTCGCCGCGCCGGACTCGCCGGAGACGGAGTTCGGCCGCGTGGCGGTCAGCCACGTCGACCTCAACGACGGCGTGGTCGAGGGCCTGCGCTGCCTCGACGTGCCGGCGTTCTCGGTGCAGTACCACCCCGAGGCCGCCGCCGGGCCGCACGACGCCGCCGGGCTGTTCGAACGGTTCGTGGAGTCGATGGAAGGCGCGCGGGTATGAGCGCCGCGGAGCAGGCCCGCGCGGCCGGCAAGAACATCGGCGACGACGCCCGCCTGCTCGGCGAGGTCGTCGTGACGGGCGAGCGGCCGGACCGCACGCCCGAGCAGCAGGCGCTCGCCGACCGGGCGGTCGCGCTGCTGCGCGAGGAGATCGAACGGATGGCTGGGCAGCGCGCCGACTTCGCCGAGGAGACGCGGCGGGGCGCGCCGGCGAAGGCGTCGCCACGGCTCGACGCGATGGCGGCGCGGCTCGAGGGGGCGAGCCGGTTCGCGCTGCGGCTCGGGCTGCTCACGCCGGCCGAGGCGCGGCAGGTGTGGCACGAGGCCGCGCAGGCGGGGTTGCACGACCGGCCGTCCACGGGACGGGCCGGCGAGGACGAGGTCCGAGGAGGATCCGAGTGAGCAACGACGGTTCGCGCATCGAGGCCGCGGAGGCCGGGGTGCACGCCGAGCAGGAGGAGCACGCCGCGCACGACCACGTCGACGCGCCGGACGCGGTCTCGCCCGCGCACCACGCGCCGGTCCACGGCGGCGCGCACGGCGGGCACGACGACCACGACGACCACGGCGGCGGGCACGGCCACGGCGCCGACCCGAACGCCGGCGTGCTGCGCGGCGACGCGCCCACGCCCGCGTGGGTGATGACCGCGACGGCGATCGCGCTCGTCACGATCGCCGCCTGCGTCTGGCTCGCCGTCCGGATCGGCTGAGGGAGCACCTTGCCCAAGCACGACGACATCGAGCACGTGCTGGTGATCGGGTCCGGGCCGATCGTCATCGGCCAGGCGTGCGAGTTCGACTACTCGGGGACGCAGGCGTGCCGCGTCCTGAAGTCCGAGGGGCTGCGCGTCTCGCTGGTGAACTCCAACCCGGCGACGATCATGACCGACCCGGAGTTCGCCGACGCGACGTACGTCGAGCCGATCACGCCCGAGGTCGTGACGCAGATCATCAAGCGCGAGCGCGACAACGGCACCCCGATCGACTCGCTGCTCGCCACGCTCGGCGGCCAGACCGCGCTGAACACCGCGGTCGCGCTCGCCGAGGCCGGGGTCCTCGACGCGTACGGCGTGCGGCTGATCGGCGCGAACATCGAGGCGATCCACCGCGGCGAGGACCGGCAGTCGTTCAAGGACATCGTCCGGGAGATCCGCGACGAGTGCGGGCTGGGCTGCGACGTCCCCGACAGCGCCGTCTGCCGCACCGAGGACGACGCGGTCGCGGTGGCCGAGCGGCTCGGGTACCCGGTCGTGGTGCGGCCGTCGTTCACGATGGGCGGCGGCGGCGGCGGGATCGCGTACGACGAGCAGGGGCTCCGCGCGATCGTCGAGCTGGGCCTGCGGCTGAGCCCGACGACCGAGGTGCTGGTCGAGGAGAGCGTCCTCGGCTGGAAGGAGTACGAGCTCGAGCTGATGCGCGACAAGGCGGACAACGTCGTCGTCATCTGCTCGATCGAGAACGTCGACCCGATGGGCGTGCACACCGGTGACTCCGTCACGGTCGCGCCCGCGATGACGCTGACCGACCGCGAGTACCAGCGGATGCGCGACGTCGCCATCGAGGTCATCCGCCGCGTCGGCGTCGACACCGGCGGCTCGAACATCCAGTTCGCGATCCACCCGCGCAACGGCCGCATGGTCGTCATCGAGATGAACCCGCGCGTCTCGCGCTCCTCGGCGCTGGCGTCCAAGGCGACCGGCTTCCCGATCGCGAAGATCGCGGCGAAGCTGGCGATCGGCTACACGCTGGACGAGATCACCAACGACATCACCCGCGAGACGCCCGCGTCGTTCGAGCCCGCGCTGGACTACGTCGTGGTCAAGGTGCCGCGGTTCGCGTTCGAGAAGTTCCCCGACGCGGACACGACGCTGACCACGACGATGAAGTCGGTCGGCGAGGCGATGGCGATCGGGCGCTCGTACAACGAGGCGCTGCAGAAGGCGCTGCGCTCGCTGGAGGCGCCGGCCACGGCGCCGGCCGAGGACCCGCTGGCGGCGCTGCGCACGCCGCACGCCGGGCGGATGGACACGCTGCGCCAGGCGCTGCGGGCCGGCGCGACCGTCGAGGAGTGCAGCGCGGCGAGCGGCATCGACGGCTGGTTCGTCGAGCAGATGGCGTACCTCGTCGAGGTGGAGCGCGAGATCGCGACGGCGCAGGACGTCGACGCGGACGTGCTGCGGCGCTGGAAGCGGCACGGGTTCTCCGACGCGCAGCTCGCCGCGCTCGTCGGCGCGCGCGAGGAGGACATCCGGGCCACCCGCCACGCGCTCGGGGTGCACCCGGTCTACAAGACCGTCGACACGTGCGCGGCGGAGTTCGCGGCCGAGACGCCGTACCACTACTCGTCCTACGACGAGGAGACCGAGGTGCGGCCCTCGGACCGGCCGAAGGTGCTGATCCTCGGCAGCGGCCCGAACCGCATCGGCCAGGGCATCGAGTTCGACTACGCGTGCGTGCACGCGTCGTTCGCGCTGCGCGACGCCGGGTTCGAGACCGTGATGGTCAACTGCAACCCGGAGACGGTCTCGACCGACTACGACACCAGCGACCGGCTGTACTTCGAGCCGCTGACGATCGAGGACGTCCTCGAGGTCGTCCGCGCGGAGCAGCAGTCCGGGGAGGTCGCCGGGGTGATCGTGCAGCTCGGCGGGCAGACGCCGTTGAAGCTGGCCCAGGCGCTCAAGGACGCGGGCGTGCCGATCGTCGGCACCTCGCCCGAGTCGATCCACCTCGCCGAGGACCGCGGCGCGTTCGGCCGGGTGCTCGCCGAGGCGGGGCTCGCGGCGCCGGCGTGGGGGACGGCGGGCGACTTCGAGGCCGCCCGCGAGGTGGCGCGCTCGGTCGGGTACCCGGTGCTGGTGCGGCCGTCGTACGTCCTCGGCGGGCGCGGGATGGGCATCGTCTACGACGACGCGCAGCTCCGCGACTGGTTCGCGCGCACCGACGTGCAGGGCGAGGTGCTGGTCGACCGCTTCCTGGAGGACGCGGTCGAGATCGACGTGGACGCGCTCTACGACGGCGCCGAGCTCTACCTGGGCGGCGTCATGGAGCACATCGAGGAGGCCGGCATCCACTCCGGCGACTCGGCGTGCGCGCTGCCGCCGATCACCCTCGGCACCCGCGACATCCGGCGCATCCGCGAGGCCACCGAGGCCATCGCGCGCGGCGTCGGCGTGCGCGGCCTGCTGAACATCCAGTACGCCCTCAAGGACGACGTGCTCTACGTCCTGGAGGCCAACCCGCGCGCGTCGCGCACCGTGCCGTTCACGTCCAAGGTCACCGCGGTGCCGCTCGCCAAGGCGGCGGCCCGGATGATGCTCGGCGAGACCGTCGCGGACCTGCGCCGCGACGGGGTGCTACCCGCCACCGGCGACGGCGCGGACCTGCCGCCCGGCTGCCACATCGCGGTCAAGGAGGCGGTGCTGCCGTTCGGCCGGTTCCCCGGCACGGACACCGTGCTCGGCCCCGAGATGAGGTCGACCGGCGAGGTGATGGGCATCTCGCGGACGTTCGGGGAGGCGTTCGCCAAGTCGCAGGCGGCGGCGTACGGGCCGGTGCCGGTGAAGGGCCGCGTCTTCGTCTCGATCGCCAACCGCGACAAGCGCGCGATGATCTTCCCGATCAAGCGGCTCGCCGACCTCGGGTTCGAGGTTCTCGCGACCGACGGGACGGCGGACGTGCTGCGCCGCAACGGGGTCGAGGTGACGACGGTGCGCAAGCACAGCCAGGGCGGCCACACGATCGTCGACCGCATCCACGAGGGCGGCGTCGACCTGATCTTCAACACGCCGTGGGGCAACGGCACCCGCGTCGACGGCTACGAGATCCGCACCGCCGCCGTCGCCAAGAGCGTGCCGTGCATCACGACGATCCAGGGCGCGGCGGCCTGCGTGCAGGGCATCGAGGCGATGGTCCGCGCGGAGCTCGACGTGCGGCCGTTGCAGGAGTACCACCGCGCGCTGCTGGGAGACCCGGCCGGGGACCCCAACCCCGGCCTCCTCCGCGAGGCGGGGACCCCGAACCCCGCCGCGGCCGTGGGCGGTGGTGGGTGATGCCTCCGGTCCAGGTCCAGGGCGAGGTGCTCTCGCTCAAGCGGATGGGCGCGTACCACCACATCTCCGTCGCGGCGCCGGGCGTCGCGGAGCAGGTGCGGCCGGGGCACTTCGTCGCGGTCGCGGTCGGCGGCGCGGAGACGTCGATGCTGCTGCGCCGGGCGTTCTCGGTCTACGCGGCGAGCGACCGCGGCGTGTACGGCGGCACGGTGGAGTTCGTGTTCGCCGTGCACGGCAAGGGCACCGAGTGGCTCGCGCGGCAGCGGCAGGGCGACCCGATCGACGTGGTCGGGCCGCTGGGGCGGCCGTTCAAGCTGCCGAAGGAGCCGGTGACGGCGACGCTCGTCGGCGGCGGCTACGGCACCGCGCCGCTCTTCTCGCTGGCCGAGGCCCTGCGCGCGCGCGGCTGCCGGGTGGACTTCGTGGTGGGCGCGGCGACGGAGGCGCGGCTGTTCGGGGCGCTGGAGGCGAAGCGCATCAGCAGCAGCGTGGCGTTCACCACCGACGACGGCTCGTACGGCGAACGCGGGCGGGTCAGCGACGTGCTGCCCGACGTGCTCGACCGCACCGGCAGCGACCTCGTCTACGCCTGCGGGCCGATGCCGATGCTGCGCGCGGTCGCCGAGATCGCCAACGCGCGCGGGCTGCCCAGCCAGGTCGCCGTCGAGGAGTCGATGGCCTGCGGGATCGGCGTCTGCATGACCTGCGTGCTGCCCGTGCGCGGCGAGGACGGCCAGACGCGGATGGTGCGCTCCTGCGTGGAGGGCCCGGTGTTCATGGGCGACGCGCTGCGCTGGGACGCGCTCGGCACGGTGCCCGCCGACTGTGTGGGGGCTCCCCGATGAGTCTTCGACCTGCTGCGCGGCGCCCAGCCCGCCACCTCGCGGCGTTGTCGTCGTCGCGCATAGCGCCGCTATGCGCTCCTCCTCCGCCTTGCGATCCGGCGTCCTGGACGCCGCTCGCGACGGCCGAGACCCATCGGGCAGCCCCTGGGGCCCCCCGATGAGCGAGATGGTCACCACGATCACGGTGCCGAAGAACGAGCCGGCGCCGCTCGGCATCGACCTGTCCACGCGGCTGGCCGGCGTGTTCTTCCCGAACCCCGTCTTCACCGCCTCCGGCTGCGCCGCCGCGGGGCAGGAGCTCGGCCAGTTCTTCGACGTCACGCGGCTCGGCGCGATGGTCACCAAGTCGATCATGCTGGAGCCGCGGTCGGGCCGGCCCACGCCGCGGATGGCCGAGACGCCGAGCGGGATGCTCAACTCCATCGGCCTGCAGGGGCCCGGCATCGAGGCGTTCCTCGCCCGCGACCTGCCGTGGCTCGCCGAGAAGGGCGCGCGGACGGTCGTCTCGATCGCCGGCTCGACGGTCGAGGAGTACGTACGCCTCGCCCAGCGGCTGCGCGGGCGGCCCGGCCTGACGATGCTCGAGGTGAACATCTCCTGCCCGAACGTCGAGGACCGCGGCAAGGTGTTCGCCTGCGACGCGCGCGCCGCGGCCGACGTGGTCGCCGCGGTGCACCGGGTGTCGAGCGTCCCGGTGTTCGCGAAGCTCTCCCCGGACGTGACCGACATCGTCTCGATCGCGCGCTCGGTCGTGGACGCGGGCGCGGACGGCCTGTCGATGATCAACACGCTGCTCGGCATGGCGATCGACACGACGACGATGAGGCCGGTGCTCGCCGGCGTCACCGGCGGCCTGTCCGGCCCGGCGATCCGGCCGGTCGCGGTGCGCTGCGTGTACCAGGTGCACGCGGCGCTGCCGGAGGTGCCGATCCTCGGCATGGGCGGCATCCGTACCGGCAACGACGCGCTGGAGTTCCTGCTCGCGGGCGCGTCGGCCGTGTCGGTGGGGACGGCGGTGTTCGGCGACCCGACCGCGCCCATGCGGATCATCGACGAGCTGCGCGCGCTGCTCGCCGAGCGCGGCGTGACCACCCTCGCGGACGTGATCGGCCGCGCGCACCGCGCGCCGGAGACGTTCGTGCCCGAAGGACCCGACCCCGAAGGAGACTCGTGACCGCACCGGTGGCCGTAGCCCTGGACGCCCCCGACGTCGAGACCGCCGCCCACTGGGCGCACGCGGTCCAGCGCTACGTCTCGGTGCTCAAGGTGGGTCTGGAGCTGTTCTGCCGGCACGGTCCCGACGTCGTCAACGTCGTGCGCGGCGGCACCGGCCTGGACCTGTTCCTCGACCTCAAGCTGCACGACATCCCGAACACCGTGCGCGGCGCCGCCACGTCGGTCGCGCGGCTGAAGCCGGCGTACCTCACGGTCCACGCGGGCGGCGGGCGCGACATGGTGCGCGCGGCGGTCGAGGCGGCGCCGGACGTCAAGATCGCGGCGGTGACGTTGCTGACCAGCCTGGACGCGCACGCGTTGCGCGTCCTCGGGGTCGACGCGGAGCCGCGGGACGTGGTGCTGCGCCTCGCGTCGGTGTCGGTCGAGGCCGGCGCCCGGGCGATCGTGTGCAGCCCGCAGGAGGTCGCGGCGGTGCGCGCGGAGGTCGGCCCGGACATCACGCTCATCACGCCGGGCGTGCGGCTGGAGGGCGGCGACGCGCAGGACCAGATGCGGGTGTCGACGCCGAAGCGCGCGCTCGCCGACGGCGCCGACCTGCTCGTCATCGGCCGCCCGATCACCGGCGCGGCGGACCCGGGCGCCGCGGCCGCGGCGATCGCCTCGCAGCTCGACCCGACGGGGTAGCCGTTGCGCGCCGCCGCCGCGTGGTGCCTGCTGCGGGTGCGGACGTGGGTCGCGCTCGTGGCGGCGTTCGTCGCGACCGTGCTGGCGTCGGGGGACGGCAAGGCGGGGTGGACGGTCACGGTCGCGGTGGTGACGTTCGGGCTGGCGTTCCTGTCGATGCGCGCGCACTGGCTCGACGAGCACCCGGACCGGCCGGACCCGAGCCGGTCGAAGCACGACCGGATGGTCGAGGACATCCTGCGCCGCCACGAGGGCAGGCACCGCGCCGAGCCGGCAGCCAGGCGCGGGCGGCGGCGCACGGAGGATCCCGTCGCGCGGCTGGTGCGCGAGTACAACGAGCAGTACGAGGCGCGCCGGGCGGCGGCGTTGAAACAGCGCGGCGGTCCTCAGTAGGGTCGGCGCCTCAGTCCTAGCCAGAGGGAGGGACGGCGCGTGGCCCTGCCGCCGCTGACGCCGGAGCAGCGCGCCGCCGCGCTGGAGAAGGCAGCGCAGGCCCGCAAGGTCCGCGCCGAGCTCAAGGACAGGCTGAAGCACAGCGCCACGACGCTGCGCGAGGTCCTCGACGCGGGGGAGACCGACGAGGCGATCGGCAAGCTCAAGGTGGTGGCGTTGCTGGAGGCGATGCCGGGCGTCGGCAAGGTCCGCGCCCAGACCATCATGGAGAAGCTCGACATCTCGCCCTCGCGGCGGGTGCGCGGCCTCGGCGCGAAGCAGCGCTCGGCGCTGGAACGGGAGTTCGACGCGTCGCGCGGGGCCGGCGGCTGAGCGCGCGGCTCACGGTCCTGTCCGGGCCGTCCGGCGTCGGCAAGGGCAGCGTCATCGCCGAGATCCGCCGGCGCCACCCCGAGGTGTGGCTGTCGGTGTCGGTGACGACGCGGCGGCCGCGGCCCGGCGAGACCGAGGGCGTGGAGTACCACTTCGTCGACGACGCGGAGTTCGACCGGCTGGCCGCCGCGGGGGAGTTCCTGGAGCACGCGGTCTACGCGGGGCACCAGTACGGCACGCCGCGCGAGCCGGTGCTGGCCCGGCTGCGCGACGGCGTACCGGCGCTGCTGGAGGTGGACCTGCAGGGCGCGCGGCAGGTGCGCGAACGGATGCCGGACGCGTTCCTCGTGTTCCTCGCGCCGCCGTCGTTCGAGGAGCTGGCCCGGCGGCTGACCGGCCGCGGCACCGAGGACGCCGAACGCGTCCGGCACCGCCTCGACCTGGCCCGCATCGAGCTGGCGGCCGAGGACGAGTTCGACATCGTGGTGGTGAACGACACCATCGGGTCGGCCGCGGACCAGGTGGTAGCCTTGATGACGTCTCCGCGGCCCTGATCTGGGGTTTTCGCGCGCACGTTCCCGAGAGGACCGCATGTCCGGCACCGCCGCCACGCCCGAGGGCATCACCAACCCGCCCATCGACGAGCTGCTCGAAGCCACCGACTCGAAGTACTCGCTGGTGATCTACGCCGCCAAGCGCGCGCGCCAGATCAACGCGTACTACAGCCAGCTCGGCGAGGGCCTGCTCGAGTACGTCGGCCCGCTCGTCCCGGCCGCGCCGCAGGAGAAGCCGCTCTCGATCGCGCTGCGCGAGATCAACGCCGGCCTGCTGACCCACGAGCAGGTCGAGGCTTAGGTCTCTCATGGCCCGGGTCGTCCTGGGTGTCTCGGGCGGGATCGCGGCGTACAAGGCCGTCGAGGTCCTCCGGCTGCTCACCGAGGCCGGGCACGCCGTCCGCGTCGTGCCGACGCGCTCGGCGCTGAAGTTCGTCGGCGCCCCCACGTGGGAGGCGCTGTCCGGCGAGCCGGTGACGTACAAGGTGTTCGAGAACGTCCCCGAGGTGCCGCACGTCCGGCTCGGCCAGACCGCGGACCTCGTCGTCGTCGCCCCGGCGACCGCCGACCTGCTCTCCCGCGCCGCGACCGGCCGCGCCGACGACCTGCTGGCCGCGACGCTGCTCACCGCGCGCTGCCCGGTCGTCTACGCGCCCGCGATGCACACCGAGATGTGGGAGCACCCCGCGACGGTGGCCAACGTCCGGACGCTGCGCGAACGCGGCGCGGTCGTGCTGGACCCGGACGTCGGCCCGCTCGCCAAGGGCGACGTCGGCCCCGGCCGGCTGCCGTCGCCGGCGTCGATCGTGGAGGCCGCGCTGGCCGCGCTGGACGGCGCCACGCGCGGCGCGGACCTCGGGGGCCGTCGCGTCGTCGTGTCCGCCGGCGGGACGCGGGAGTACCTCGACCCGGTCCGCTTCCTGGGCAACCGCTCGTCCGGCCGGCAGGGCTACGCGCTCGCCCGCACCGCCGCCGCGCGCGGCGCGGAGGTGACGCTGGTGTCCGCCAACGCCGCGCTGCCCGACCCGGCAGGCGTCAAGGTCGTCCGGGTCGTCTCGGCGGAGGACCTGCGCGCCGCGGTGGTCGAGGCCGCCGCGGACGCCGACGCGGTCGTCATGGCGGCCGCCGTCGCCGACTTCCGGCCGGCCGCGCGTTCGGCGTCCAAGGTGAAGAAGACCGACGCCGACCCCGATCCCGTGGCGCTGGTCCGCAACCCCGACGTGCTCGCCGAGCTCGCGGCGAACCGGCGCCCGGGGCAGGTCGTGGTCGGCTTCGCGGCGGAGACCGACGACGTGCTCGCCAACGGCCGCGCGAAGCTCGCCCGCAAGGGGTGCGACCTGCTCGTGGTCAACGAGGTCGGCGACGGCAAGGCGTTCGAGGTGGACGACAACGCCGCCGTGGTGCTCGGCGCGGACGGCTCCGAGACCGAGATCCCGCGCGGGTCCAAGGACGCGGTGGCCCACGCGGTGTGGGACCTCGTCGCCGCGCGGCTCGCTACCTGACGGTCACGTACACCGTCTGCGCGCGCGGCCAGGGGCTCGGGCGTGAGCCGTCCATCACGGTCAGGCTCGCCGTCATGTCGTACGTCCCGCGGGGCACCGCGTAGCCGTCCGCGTCCTCGCCCTTCCAGAGGACGTGCCACGTGCGGCACTCGCCGGGGCTGAACTCCACGGTGTGCTCGTCGAGCGTGCCCGGGCTGCCGAACCGCCACACCGTCTCGAGGGTGCCGTCCGCCACGAGCGACACCTCCTCCTTCGTCTCGAAGTCGAGCAGGCCGGTCGCCACGCCGGGCTGGTGGCAGAGCGTGTACGAGAAGTTGTAGACGTTGCCGGGGACGACCTCGGCCGGCCCCCTGAACCAGTAGCAGTAGCCGGCCATCGCGACCTGCGACGCGAAGGTCACCGGCGTGCAGGCGGTGTCGTCGTACGTCGTCTTCACCTCGACGCCGCCCAGCGCGTGCCCCACCCAGCGCGGCGGCGGCTGCGACGGCCGCGGCGGCCGCGCGGTCGGCGTGGCGGCGGCCGTAGGGAGGGGCGAGGACACGCCGCCCGCGCCGGCGCCGGAAGCGGGGGGCGCGACGGCGTGGCCGCCGTAGACCCCGGCGGGGGCGGGCGGGAACGTCGTGCCCGGCACGCCGGGCGTGGCGGTCGGGGGCGGCGTGACGGCGGGCTCGAGGCGGTCGAGGGAGCTCGTGGCGCCCCGGCTCAGCGTCGCGACGGCGAGCAGCGCGAGGCACGCCGTGGCCGCGGCGGCGGAGGTGACCCGGCGCCGGCGCAGCCGGCGGTGCCCGGACGCGAGCGCGCGGTCGAGGCCGCCGGCCGGCGGCATCAGGCGCGGTCCCCGGAGCGCGGCGAGGTCGGTCATGGTGCCTCCTCGAGTGCGGTCGCGAGCACGGCGCGCGCCTCGTGCAGACGGCGCTTCACGGTGCCGAGGGGCCGCCGTACGGCGGTCGCGACGTCGGCGAGCGGCAGGTCGTAGAAGTAGTGCAGGAGCACGACGGCGCGCAGCCGGTCGGGCAGCCGGCGGACCGCGTCCCACACGGCCGGGTCCTGCTCGGCCGTGGGCGAGGCGTGCTCCGCGAGCGCGGTCCAGGTGGCGAGCTCGCGGCAGTGGCGCGACCAGTGGGAGCGGGCCAGGTTGGCGGCGACGCGGAAGGCGTAGCCGCGCGGCGTGCCGAGCCGCGTCCAGCGGACGTACACGGCGACGAGCGCCTCCTGGGCGATCTCGTCCGCGATCGCGCGGTCGCCGGTGAGCGTCAGCGCGTAGCCCGCGACGGCCGGGTACTCCTCGGCGTAGAACCGCTTGAACGCCTCGTCCCGCCCGGTCGCCGCGACCACGGCTGTGTACGGCTGGGTGGTCGCGGTCACGACACAACGTGTTCCGGCGGGCCCGAAAGGTTCGCACCGAAATCCGGGCGCGCCGCGGCGGGGCGCCGCCCTAGGCTGCGCGGCATGTTCTCGCTGCGCGCCGACGACGAGGTCACGCTGGAGCTGGCCGAGCTGCACCACGCCCAGGAGCTGTTCGAGCTGACCGACCGCAACCGGGCGCACCTGGCGCCGTGGATGCCGTGGGTCGAGGGCACGACGACCGCGGCGGACACCACGGCGTTCCTGACGTTCATCCGCGGCGAGTACGCCGCCGGCCGCGGCCTGCACTGCAACATCCGCTACGGAGGGGCGATGGTGGGCGCCATCGGCCTGCACGACATGAAGGCGTTCGACCGCACGGTCGAGCTGGGCTACTGGCTCGACGAGGGCCACCTCGGCAAGGGCATCGTCACGCGCGCCACGCGGGCGCTCGTGACCGCGGTGTTCGCCCAGGGCTACGTGCGCGTCGGCATCAAGGCCGCCGTCGACAACGCCCGCAGCCGGGCCGTGCCGGAACGCCTCGGCTTCGCGCTGGAGGGCGTCGAACGCAGCGCCGCCCGCATCGGCGACCGGCACGTCGACCACGCGTCGTACGCCATGCTCGCCGCCGACTGGGACGCCGGTACACTCGCGGGCTAACGACGCCGGTCGCGCATGGCCCGGCGCGAACACCCGTCTGGAGCACCGTGACCAAGCGCCTGTTCACGTCCGAGTCCGTCACCGAGGGGCACCCGGACAAGATCGCCGACCAGATCTCCGACGCGATCCTCGACGCCCTGCTGACCCAGGATCCCAAGAGCCGGGTCGCCGTCGAGACGCTCATCACGACGGGCCAGGTGCACGTCGCGGGCGAGGTGACGACCGACGCGTACGCCGACATCCCGACGATCGTCCGCGAGACGATCCTCGGCATCGGCTACGACTCGTCGAAGAAGGGCTTCGACGGCGCGTCGTGCGGCGTCAACGTCGCGATCGGCTCGCAGTCGCCGGACATCGCGCAGGGCGTGGACGCGGCGTTCGAGGCGCGCACCGGCGAGTCCGTGGAGGACGAGCTGGACCGCCAGGGCGCGGGCGACCAGGGGATGATGTTCGGGTACGCCTGCGACGAGACCGACGAGCTGATGCCGTTGCCGATCGCGCTGGCGCACCGCCTCGCGCGGCGGCTCTCCGAGGTGCGCAAGGCCGGCGTGGTGCCGTACCTCCGCCCCGACGGCAAGACCCAGGTGTCGGTGCGCTACGAGAACGGGCGCCCGGTCCGCCTGGACACGGTCGTGGTGTCGTCGCAGCACGCCTCCGACATCGACATCGAGACGCTGCTCAAGCCCGACGTCATCGAGCACGTCATCGAGCCCGAGCTCGCCCGGCTCGGCCTGGACCACGCCGGCTACCACGTGTTCGTGAACCCGACCGGCAAGTTCGAGATCGGCGGCCCGATGGGCGACGCCGGCCTGACCGGTCGCAAGATCATCGTCGACACGTACGGCGGCATGGCCCGCCACGGCGGCGGCGCGTTCTCCGGCAAGGACCCGTCCAAGGTGGACCGCTCCGCGGCGTACGCCATGCGCTGGGTCGCGAAGAACGTCGTCGCCGCGGGCCTGGCGAGCCGCTGCGAGGTGCAGGTCGCGTACGCGATCGGCAAGGCGCAGCCGGTGTCGCTGTACGTGGACTGCTTCGGCACCGAGAAGGTGGCGCTCGACAAGATCCAGAGCGCCGTCGACAGCGTGTTCGACCTGCGCCCGGCGGCGATCATCCGCGACCTCGAGCTGAAGCGGCCGATCTACGCCAAGACCGCTGCCTACGGCCACTTCGGCCGCGAGCTGCCGGAGTTCACCTGGGAGCGGACCGACCGCGTCGACGCGCTGAAGCAGGCCGCCGGCGTCTGAACGCGCCAGGACTCAGGTTTCCCACCAGGCCCAACGGGCACGTTTCCCTC
>DASVPJ010000038.1:0-34364 GCA_036382875.1 Mycobacteriales bacterium | reverse complement strand
AGCGCCACTGCGCGAACGCGCGGGCGATCGTCGACATGCTGCTCGGTCATCCGGCCGTCGAGCGGGTGCTCTACCCGCAGCTCCCCGACCATCCCGGGCACGCCGCAGCGGCGAAGCAGATGCGCGACTTCGGCGGGATGGTCAGCTTCCGGCTCGCCGGCGGCGAGGCCGCAGCCCTGGAGCTGTGCAAGGCGACGAAGGTGTTCACGCTGGGCGAGTCGCTCGGCGGTGTCGAGTCCCTCATCGAGCACCCGGGCCGGATGACGCACGCGTCGGTGGCCGGCTCGCCGCTGGAGGTGGACGGGCGCCTGGTCCGTCTCTCGGTCGGCATCGAGGATCCGGTGGACCTGGTCGAGGACCTGCGGGCGGCCCTGGGGTGAGCGCCCGCGCCGCCACCGTCGCCGCGGCGTTCGCGCTCGCGGCGTGCAGCGGCGGCGTGGACCCGGCGCCGCGCCCGACCGCGCCGCACCCGACCGCCTCGCCCTCGGCCTCGCCGGTCCCGACGCGCGACCCCGGGGTCGCCGCGATCCGCGCGGCGGTGGACCGCACGCTCGCGGCGTGCCCCTGCTCTGTCGTCGTGTCCGTCGGCGGCGTCAACGCCCGCCCCGGCGCCCCGGCGTTCAACCTGCACGGCGTCTACGACGCGGCGGCGCGAACGGCGCTGCTGCAGCGGACGGTGGTGGGCGTCCCGTCCGGCGAGGTGCGAGTCGTCGACGGCCGCGTGTTCGCGGACCCGCCGCACGGCGGCTGGGTCGAGATCGACGCGTCCGGCATGCCGGCGCGGCCGATCCGCGGCTTCGCGCCGCTGGCGTTCGCCGACCCGGTCATCGGCTTTGCCGCGGCGCGCGGCGCGAGCCTCACCGCGAACCCGTCGCGTACCGGCTCCTACGAGTCCTACGACGTCGCCTACGACATGACCGCGGTCGCGGCGGCGGCCGGCCCGTGGGGGCCGATGCTCCTGCGCGCCGGGAACGCCGTGTACGGCGAGGTCGGGATCGCGAACGGCGTGCTGGACCACGTGGCGTTCAGCACGCCGTTCACCGACACGGCCGACTCGTTCTTCGTGAACGTCCGGGTCGAGGCGACCGGCGCGAAGGCTCCCGAGGTGACGGCGCCCGCGCCGGTCGAGCGTACGGTCGTCGTGGCCCGGGATGACGCGACGTGGTGACGCGCCGCGCCGCCGCCACGGCGGTCGCGGCGCTCCTCGCGGCCCCGCTCGTGGCCTGCGGCGGCGACGCGAAGCCCGCGCCGACCCCGCCGCCCCTCCCGCCCGAGGCGAGGGAGGTGCGCGACGCCGTCGCGCGCACGCTCGCGCGCTGCCCGTGCGAGGTGCGGCTGCGCGTCGAGGCGTCCGGCGCGACGTCGTACGACGCGTCCCTGCGTGGCACGTACGACCCGAAGGCGCAGACCGCCGACCTGCGCGAGGTCACCGGCACCGTTCCGACCGGCATCGTCGTGCGCGTCGTCGGCGGGCGGACGTTCGTGGACCCGGACCTCGGCCAGTGGATCGAGCTGAGCTTCGCCGGGCTGCCGAAGGAGCCGGTCTCGGCGCTGGTGCCGCTCGCGCTGGCCGACCCGCGGATCGCGTTCGCGGCGGCGGGCGCGGTGACGACCGGGGTGCGCGAGGAGACCGGCGACGCCGGCACGCGTTACGGCGTCGAGGTCGACCTCGCGGCCACCGCCGCGGCGAGCGGGTCGTCGAACGACCTCGTGCGCCGCGTGTTCCCGGGCGCCGCCGCGTACACCGACGTCTGGCTCAAGGACGGCGTCCTCTCCCAGGTGCGTCTCGGGGCCGACACGCCGGGCGCGCTCGGCGTCCTGCTGACGGTGCTGCGTATCGACCTGCCCGCGACGCCGGTCACGGCGCCCGACGTCCTGCGCACGGTCGACGTGGCGACCGAGCAGACGACCACTTGACACCCTGAACGTTAGGGACCTAATCTTCCGGCCGTGCACGAGCCTCCGATCGGTCGCCTGCTAGGCATCGCCGGGCGCATGGTCGCGGCGCGCTTCCAGCGGCTCCTCGAGGCCAACGGCATGTCGCACTCCGGCTGGCAGGTGATGCTCGCGATCGGCGACGGCGAGGGGCTCACCCAGCGCGAGGTGGCCGAGCGTTGCTACGTGACGCCGGCCACCGTGACCGGCGTCGTGGACACGCTCGAACGCGACGGGCTCGTCGTGCGCGAGCGGGGCACCGAGGACCGCCGCGTCGTGCGGGTCCGGCTCACCGACGAGGGCCGGGCGCGGCTGCGCCGCACCAAGAACGACGCCGTCAAGGCGATGACGCCGGTGTTCGGCGACCTGAGCCCGCGGGACGAGGCGGTCGTCCGCCGGTTCCTGACCCGCACCATCGAACGACTCCAGGAGGACGGCCGATGACGGCCGCCATCAAGGTGAACGGCCTGCGCAAGGTGTTCCACAGCGCGGGCAGGGAGATCCGCGCGGTCGACGGCATCGACCTGGAGGTGTCGAAGGGCGAGTTCTTCGGCCTGCTCGGCCCGAACGGCGCCGGCAAGTCGACCACGATCGGGATGCTCACGACCCGCGTCGTGCCGACCGAGGGCGAGGCGTTCATCGCGGGCGTCGACGTCGTGGCCGACCCGGCGACGGCGAAGCGCTACATCGGCGTCGTCCCGCAGACGAACACGCTCGACCGCCAGCTCTCGGTGTTCGAGAACCTGGAGTTCCACGGCCGCTACTTCGGCATGTCCCGGCGCGACGCGGGCGCGCGGGCGGAGTCGTTGCTGGAGCAGTTCAAGCTGGCGGACCGGAAGGACGCGTCGGTGCACGAGCTCTCCGGCGGCATGGCGCAGCGGCTGATGGTCGCCCGCGCGCTGGTGCACCACCCGGAGATCCTGTTCCTGGACGAGCCGACGTCGGGCATCGACCCGCAGACCCGGCTCGCGCTGTGGGAGATCCTGCGCGACCTGCACGCCGCCGGGCAGACGATCCTGCTCACCACGCACTACATGGAGGAGGCGGACGCGCTCTGCGACCGGCTCGCCATCATCGACCACGGCAAGGTGCTCGCCCTCGGCACGCCCGAGGACCTGAAGAGCCGGCTCGGCGCCGACACCGTCATCACGCTGACGTTCGGCGAGCCGCCGGACAAGCTGCTGCCCAAGGTCGAGAAGCTCCCCGCCGTCGACCACGTCGAGCGCGCCGACGACACGACGATCCGCGTCTACGCCGCCGACGCCGACGGCCTCCTCGCCGACGTCGTGACCCTCGCGACGAAGGCCAAGGTGCGCGTCACCGACGCGTCGTCGCAGCCACCCACGCTCGAGGCCGTGTTCCTCGCGCTGACCGGACGGGACCTCCGCGAATGACCACCGCCGCCGCCACCACCGCCCGCCGCGCCGGCACCATCGGCGCGCGCCAGGCGTTCGTCGCGCTGCTGCTGCGCGACGTGCGGGTGCTCCGCAAGAACCTGCCGCAGTTCCTGATCCGCACCGTGATGCAGCCGCTGCTGTTCACGTTCGTGTTCGCCTACGTCTTCCCGAAGATCGGGCAGGGGATCGGCGGCGCGGGCGGCGGTCCGGGCGGTGGGGGCCGCGGGCCGAGCTTCTCGACCATCCTCGTGCCGGGGCTGATCGCGGTGTCGATCATCTTCCAGGGCATCCAGGCGGTCGCGCTGCCGCTGGTGCAGGAGTTCTCGTTCACCAAGGAGATCGAGGACCGTGTCCTCGCGCCGATGTCGGTCGGGCTCGTCGGGTTCGGCAAGGTGTGCAACGGCGCCATGCAGGCGATGCTCGCGGCGTTCGTCGTCTTCCCGATCGTGACGTTCGTGCACGCGAAGGGCCAGGCGCCGGACGTCGATATCGCGAACCCCGGCCTGTTCGTCGTGGTGCTCGTCCTCGCGGCGTTCCTCGGCGCGTCGTTCGGGCTGCTCATCGGGACGTCGTTCGCGCCGCAGCAGGTACCGCTGATCTTCTCGATCATCGTGCTGCCGCTGACGCTGCTCGGCTGCATCTACTACCCGTGGTCGACGCTCGACCCGATCCCGTGGCTGAAGTGGTCGGTGCTCGTGAACCCGCTCGTCTACATGAGCGAGGGGATGCGCGCGGCGCTCACGCCGGACCTGCCGCACATGCCGGTGGCGGTGACGTTGCTGGCCATGACGGGCGCGACGGCGTTGCTGCTCACGCAGTCGTTGCGGAAGTTCCGCCAGCGCGTGGTCGTCTAGGCGGTTTCGTAATTTCAGCCTTGCTTTCGCGGGGTCGATTCCCCTAATCTGACGATTCGTCCGGGAATGCACCGGCCTATCTGCACAACGGGGGATCCACCATGCGTCTCGTTCTGCGCGCCTGCGCCGTCGCGGGCAGCACCGCTCTGCTCTGCTCCCTCTCGCCCGGCACGGCCGGCGCCGCCTCCACGGGAGGCGGCGTGGTCCTCGCCAACGCCGCCGTCGCGCTCCACACGGTCGACGCGACGCTGTCGTACGAGGCCGTGCCCGCGCCGCACGGGTCGCTCGTGGAGTTCAACTGCAAGGCGGTCGCCGCCGTGGACCCGGCGTCCACCGGGATCGACGTGTGCACCGTCTACGGCGTGTCCGCGATCGGCTCGCCGAACAACGTGCCCGGTGCGGTCGCGGTCGCGGCCGGCGTCGTGTTCGTGCCCGACCGCGTCGTGCCGTACGGGTGCGTCGGCGCGCACGCGCAGTTCGCGGAGGGGATCCTCGGGCCGCTGGCGATCACGGTGCCGGTACGGTGCGCGCCGTTGCCGCTCATCGCGATCGACGGCGTGTAAGGGCCATGAGAGCAGGGGGAGCGCGCGCGCCGATCGCGCTGGCGGTCGTGCTGGCGCTCGGCGCGCCCGTCGGGTCGCCCGCCGCGACCGCGGGGGCGGCGCCGCGACTCGCCGGCACCACCACGTTCACCGCGAGCGCGTCGTCGACGACGACGGTGCACGTCCCGCGCGCGGCCACGCTCGTCGTGGACGGTCGCTACCAGAGTCCGAACGTGGCGCTCAGCGGATCTGGGCGGATCGTCGGGTTCTCGCTGACCGCGAGCCGGTACCAGCGGAGCCCGGCTCCGTCGTTGCTCGCGTTCCAGGTCGGCATGTGCGTCGAGCGCGGCTGCCGGCCGGCGTACCCGTACCCGACCTCGTACGAGATGGTCGTCCCCACGGCACTGCCGTCCCGCCGGCCGTCCGAGGCGTCCCCGGATCGCGTCGTCACGCTGCCGCCGGGCGACTACGTCGTGCGGGCCGTGACCGACGGCACCCCGGTCCGGATGACCCTGCGGCTCGCGGGCCTGACGGGCACGTCGCACGTCACGGTCGCCCGGCGTTTCGCCGCGACGCTGATGACCGCGACGTCGGACGACGGCCCCGCCGGCGTGAACCCGCTGCGCAACATCACGCTGTCGCACGAGTTCGCGAGCGACAACGCGCTGATGTTCGAGCTGATGCTCATGCGCTACGAGCCGCACGTCCGCAACGAGTCCGGCGTGTGCGTGTACTACGGAGAGGCGAAACCCACGACCGGGCGGCACCACCCAGGCTGTCCGGGTGCGGTGGGGGAGTCGGTGCTGGTCGCTGGGCAGCCGACGTTGCACTACTACGGCGCGATGTTCGGCGCCGACATCGGGCTGCTGCCGGGGAAGTGGACGAAGGGCTACTACTCGTCCGGCGTCGGCGGGCCGTCGTCCCTGACCGTCGTGACGCTCTGGTACGACCTGGTCTAGTAGCCGCCGGGCTTCGCGACCATCAGGTACACGATCACGGTCAGCAGCACGCCGTTGACCCCGGCCAGCATCGACAGCGTCCGCGCGTCGTCGGCCGCGTCCACGCCGCCCTCGATCTTCGACGCGGCGCGTTCGATGACGCGGCGCATCAGGACGGCGCCGTTCACCATGGCGAGGATGAACAGCAGCATCGACGCCGACACCCACGCGTCGGAGAACTCGATGCCGTCGTCGCCGTCGCGCCCGACGAGCCAGAGGCCGAGCAGGAAGACCACCCCGGCCGCGGGGCCGAGCTTGCCCGCGATGCCCTCGGCGAAGCGGATGACCGCCGCCTGGCCGTTGCGGATCGCGCGCGGCAGCACCATCGCGTCGATCAGCAGCCAGCCCAGGGTCAGGATCGCGATGAGGATGTGCAACGTCAGCAGCACGTTCCGCAGCGTCATGCGGCCACCCTACGCGTCTCCGGCGCCATGATCGCGAGCAACACGGCGACACCGAGCACGCCCGCCGTGACGCCGAACGCCGCGCCGTACGACACCGAGTCGGCGAGCGCCCCGGCGAGCACCGGGCCGAGCACCGCGCCGCCGTCGCCGGCCATCTGGTACGCCGCCACGGTCGGCCCGCTGCGGCCGCCGGCGATGTCGCCGACGACCGCCGCCGGCGCGACGTCGAGCATCCCGGACCCGATGCCGAACAGCCCCATCGACAGCAGGTAGAACGGCAGCGTCTCGACGGCCGCGAGCAGCACGAGCGCGCTGGTGAGCACGACGAGTCCGGTGATCATCACCGGCTTGCGGCCGCGCTCGTCGGCCCACCGCCCGGCGGGCAGCAGGACGAGGCCGTTGACGCCGGCGACGACGAAGAACCCGGCGTACGCCCAGCCGTCGCTCGCGTGCAGCACCTCGACGACGAACAGCGGCACCAGCGCGTTGCGCACGCCGAGCGCGGCCCAGTGGTCGGCCAGGTTCGTGACGAGGGCGGCGCGGTAGGCCCGGGTCCGCAACGCCGCCCAGAGCGACAGCCCCGACGGCTCGCCCTCGGCGACCGGCGCGTCCGCGAGCCGGGTGCGCGGCAGCATCGCGAGCCCGATAGAGCCGGCGACGATCAGCGTCCCGGCGTAGATGAAGAACGGTGCCCGCAGCCCGAGGTGCGCGACGGTGCTGCCGACGGCCGGGCCGAAGATGCCGCCGAGCAGGAACGACCCGCTGAACAGCCCCACCGCCCGCCCCCGCGCCGCCTGCGGCGTGGAGCGCAGCACGATGCTCATCGCGGACACCGAGAACATCGCCGACCCGACGCCGCCCGCGCCGCGCAGCACGACGAGCTGCACGTACGACTGCGACGCGCCGGCGAGCGCGGACGAGACGCCGACGATGCCGATGCCGAGCGCGAGCACGAGGCGCTCGCCGATGCGGTTGACCAGGTTGCCGGCGCCGAGCGCGGCGGCGATCCGCATGAGCGCGAACACCGACAGGACCAGCCCGGCCTCCTTGCGGCCGACGCCGAACGACCGCGCGAACCGCGGGATCACCGGCGCGACGAGGCCGTAGCCGACCGCGACGCTGAACGCGACGGCCGACAGCACGCCGACCTCGCGGGACGGCGGCCGCGGCGGCCGGCGGGGGAGGATCCGCATCGCCCGCGATCCTGTCACGCGCGCCGCGGGCGCCCGGCACCGCCCGGCACCTCCCGGCCGGCAGGCCCGGCCCCGCCCGGCCGGCAGGCCCGGCACCGCCCGGGCGGCAGGCCCGGCACCGCCCGGGCGGGGCCCGGCACGGCCCGGCGGCGCCCGGCGCGTCCCGGTTCGTGCCGTTCCGTCCGTTCTCGGGCTGACCGAACGTCACCCGGCCGCTTAGACTCGTTACGTCCAGGGGAACGCCTCCGCGGCCCGCGCCGCAGGAACGACAGGTGCGGGTGGCGAAGGAGATACGTCTGGATCACGAACACACCCGGAGGCCCGCAGTGCGTACCGCGTACCGCGTTCTGAGCACCGTTGTCGCGGTGGGCGCGATCTTCCCGATGGGGATGGCTCCCGCGCACGCCGACACGTCTCCGGTGAAGGTCGAGACGTCCGCGTGGTTCTGGAGCGCGCAGACGTTCGGCTCGGGTCCCGGCGGCGTGCCGTACCCGGCCGTGCCGCTCTCCGCGTCCGGCATCAAGGAGGGCCAGCTCCCGGTCGTCTACAAGGGCGAGAAGGAGAAGAAGGCCGACGGCACCGAGATCGCCAAGCCGGACAAGGAGTCGTACCTCGCCTGGGACATCTACTTCGTCCCCGAGGGCTCGATCGTCGACTCGTTCACGTTCACGCTGTTCCTCGACCCGGACGCGGAGCAGCTCTTCGCGCCCGAGGTCGCGGTCCCGGGGCAGCCGGCCCGCGCCGGGCAGCCGGCGATCGTCGCCTGCATCCCGAAGATCGGCTTCGGTGACGGCCAGGGCGAGGCGTTCGCGGTGAAGCCCGAGGACGACTGCACCGACCAGATCTACGGCTCGTTCGACGAGGCCCAGCAGAGCTACACGTTCGACGCGACCGTCTACGCGCAGGACTGGGTCGACGGCAAGGACAACTACGGCCTCGGCATCCGCCCGCCGGAGGAGGCGCAGGACCCCTTCCAGCTCATCTTCAAGGGCGCCGCCGACGTCCAGGCGACGATCTCGTACACGCCGGCCGAGGACGACACCGACACCGGCAC
Source organism: Mycobacteriales bacterium (assembly GCA_036382875.1). GTDB lineage: Bacteria > Actinomycetota > Actinomycetes > BP-191 > BP-191 > BP-191. The sequence goes on along the minus strand of DASVPJ010000038.1, from coordinate 25,987 downwards.
GGTCATCGACGACGGCGCCGTGACGCCGGTCCTCCCGCCGGTCACCAACACCGGCGGCTCGGGCTACGTCCCCAGCGCGCCGATCGCGCAGCCGCAGCCGCAGCCGGCCCCGCAGCCCGCGCCGGTCGTCGTGACGGCCGCGCCGCGGGTGCTCACCAACGTCGCGTCGTCGCCGCTCACCACGAGCCGCGGGCTCAGCCCGGTGTTCTGGTTCGCGATGATCGGCGGCGTGCTGCTGCTCGGCACCGCCTCGCTGATCCTCGGTGACCCGCTCGAGGCCGCGGCCGCGTCGCGGTCGCAGCGCATCCGCACGAACGGCCGGCACCGCCTGAACGTCCCCGCGGGCGTCCCGGTCCGCGCCGGCGCGGTGCGCCCGCGTACCGTCTAAGGCATCCCGCCGCCCAGCCAGGGAGTGAAAGCCATGTCGTCCCTCCGCCTGCGCCGCCCCGCCGCGCTCGGCGCCGCCCTCGCGCTGCTGCTCACCGGGTGCGGTCTGAAGTCCGAGACGTACGACAGCCTCAAGCAGAACGGCGGCGGTGGCCTCGTCAACGGCGGCGGCGACGGCCTCGGCACCGGCGGTGACGGCACCGGCGGGACCGGCACCGGCACGGGTACGGGCACCGGGACCGGCACCGGCGGCACGGGCACCAACACCGGCACCGGCGGCACCGGCACGGGCGGCACGGGCACCGGCGGCACCGGCACCAACACCGGTGGTGGTGGCGGCGGTGGTGGCGGGGGCGGCGGCGGTGGTGGCGGCACGGTCGTCAACAGCGACCGGCTCCCCGGCAACACCACGACCGGCATCAGCGCGACGCAGATCCTGATCGGCATCCACGCGCCGCTGACCGGCGCGTCGCCGCTGCCGCAGTCGTCGTTCGAGCGCGGCGCGCGCAACTACTGGATCGGCAAGAAGGTCTACGGCCGCGAGGTCGTCCTGCACGTCATGGACGACACGTACAAGCCGTCCGGCGCGATCCGCGCCTGCCAGGAGCTGGCCCGCACGCACTTCATCGTCGTCGGCGGCGCCGGCACCGACCAGATCCAGGCCTGCGCGCGCGACCGCACGCTGCAGCGCGCGCACACGCCGTACATCTCGGCGGGCGTGACGGAGAACGGCCTGGCCGGCATCAAGACGTACTTCGCCGCCTCGCTGACCTACCGCGAGCAGGCGCCGCTCGTCATCAAGATGGCGACGCAGCAGAACTACCTCAAGGCCGGCAAGTGGGCGGTCGTCACCTCGGACACGCCGAACTTCACCGACGCCCGCGACGCGATGACCGGCGCGCTCAAGGCGAGCGGCGTGCCGTTCGACGTCCACCTCGTGCCCAAGTCCGGCTCGGACAGCGACGCGCTCAACCTGTCGAACAAGCTGCGCGGCGGCCGGTACCCGGTCGTGTACTTCCTGGGCCAGCCGACGTTCTTCCTCAAGGTCGTCCGGCAGACGCAGAGCGCGGTGTACAAGCCGATCTGGACCGGCGTCGGCGTCTCGATGGGCGTCAACACCGTCGCGCAGGTCGCCTGCGAGGGCACCCGTGACTCCGGCGGCTACGACGGCCGCTTCCTGTCGCCGTACCCGGGCCTGGACAAGGCGCCGAAGGAGTTCTGGGACTCCGACGGCGGGCGGGCGAACAAGGACGACATCGAGCTCACGCTGTGGGGCTTCTCGGAGTTCATCCACAAGGCGCTGCTGCTGACCGGCGGCAAGCTGACGCGGGAGGACTTCATCTTCGCGCTGGAGCGCGCGACGATCACGAGTGGCGTGTTCCCCGCCGTCAAATACACTCCGACGGATCACTTCGGCGGCACGTCGGCCTACATGCTCAAGAGCGACTGCTCGACGGGCAAGTACGCGACGGCAGGCGGGCCCATCTCGTAAGGACGGGTGAGGCCTTGCTGCTGGCGGTCGACTTCAACGCCGACGTCCTCACCCCCCTCGTCTCAGGCGCGATCCAGGGCTGCCTCTACGGCCTGCTCGGGCTGGGTCTGGTGCTGCTCTACAAGGGCAACCGGATCTTCAACTTCGCGCAGGGCGAGTTCGGGACCGTCGCGGCACTGCTCACGTACGCGTTCGTCGCGGGCTCGGGCGGGCTGCCGAAGCTCCCGTTCGTCGTCGCGGCGCTCATCGGGCTGCTCGCCGGCACGCTGTTCGGCCTGCTGACCGAGCGCGTCGTCGCCCGGCCGCTGTTCCGGCAGCCGAAGGTGACGACGGTCGTCGCGACGGCCGGGGTGGCGCTGCTCGCGGTGTCGATCGAGCTGCTGTTCATCGGCGCGAACCCGCTCACCGCGCGGCCCGCGGTCAACGGCAACCTGTTCGAGAGCGGCAACCTGCAGGTGACCAACCAGCAGGTGCTCATCGTCGTGACGCTCGCGCTGTTCGCGGTCGGCAGCGCGCTGTTCTTCAGCCGCACCCGCGTCGGCGTGGCGATCCTCGCGGTGTCCCAGGAGCCGACCGCGACGAGCCTCGTCGGCATCAGCGTCAACGGCATCTCGGCGCTGACGTGGGGCATGGCCGGGTTCCTCGGCGCGGCGGCCGGCATCCTGCTCGCGCCGACGACGCTGTTCGGCCCCGGGTTCATGACGAGCGTCGCGCTGATCCCGGCGTTCACCGCCGCGGTGTTCGGCGGCATCACGAGCCTGCCGGGCGCGTTCGTCGGCGGCGTCGTCATCGGCGTGGTCGAGCAGTTCGGCAACAAGCTGATCAGCACGTCGGTGATCCCCGGCGGGCAGCGCATCTTCGTGTTCCTGACGCTGCTCGTGATCCTCCTCGTCAGACCGGCCGGCCTCCTCGGAAAGGAGGCGTGATGGCGGCCGTCGAGACGGCGGTGCCCGCGGCGGCGCCGGCCCGGTTCACGCCGAGCGCCGCGGGGTGGCTGGCGCGGTTCGTCGTGGTGCTCCCGTTCGCGTGGTTCGTGCTGCGCTGGCTGCCGGGCACGCAGGACCGGGCGGGCCGCGCGACCGACTGGGTCGTGTTCGCCCTCGTCGGCATCAGTCTCAACATCCTCATCGGCTACACCGGGCAGCTCTCGCTCGGGCACCAGGGCTTCGTCGGCGCGGGGGCGTTCGCGGCGGCGTACTCGCTGACCGTGCACGAGGTGCCGTTCGCGCTCTCGCTCGTCGTCGCCGTCCTGGTCGGCGCGCTGTTCGCGCTGCTGCTCGGCTTCGTGGCGTTGCGGATCACCGGCCTGTACCTGTCGCTGATCACGCTGGTGTTCGGCATCACGCTGCAGGAGTCGCTGTTCCAGCAGCCCGACCTCACGAACGGCGGCGCGGGCCAGCCGGCGTTCAAGCCGGACGCGCTGATCGAGCCGAGCCGCTACTACTACTTCGCCCTCGCCATCCTCGCCGTCATCGTCTACGTCGACTGGCGGCTGACCCGGACCAAGGCCGGCCGCGCGCTGTTCGCGCTGCGCGAGAACGAGCGCGTCGCCGCGGCGTTCGGCATCAACGTCACGGCGTACAAGCTGCTCGCGTTCGTCATGTCCGGCTCGATCGCCGGGCTCGCCGGCGCGCTGTTCGCGTTCCGCTCGGAGCAGGTCACCGGCGAGGACTACGACTTCTTCCTCGCGCTGACGTTCGTCCTAATGGTCGTCGTCGGCGGGCTGAACTCCCGGTTCGGCGTCGTCGTCGGCGCGCTGCTGTTCTCGCCGATGGGGCTCGACTACGCGATCGAGCACAACAAGTGGCTGCACGACCTGCTGATCAACGGCGTGTGGTTCGTGCCCGGGTTCGGCGCCGACCGCATCCAGTTCGCCCCACGGCTGATCGGCGCGTTCCTCCTGCTGCTGACGCTGCTCCGGTTCCCCGGCGGCATCGCCCAACAGGCCAGGCCCTTCACCCGATGGGTCGCCGGCCACAGGTTCTCGTTGCGCCACGACTCCGAGTCGGGCCCCGGTGCCGTGGAGGGCTCCAGTGTCCGTGCTTGAGGTGCGCGACCTGTCGATCCGCTTCGGCGGCCTGCAGGCGCTGGAGGACGTGAGCCTCGACGTCAACGAGTGGGAGATCGTCGGGCTGATCGGCCCGAACGGCGCCGGCAAGACGACGGCGTTCAACTGCATCACCGGCTTCTACCGGCCGGACACCGGCTCGGTGCGCTACCGCGGCCAGGACGTGACGCGGGTGCCGCCGCACCGCAAGGCCGCGATGGGCTTCGGGCGGACGTTCCAGAACGTCGGCATGGTGAAGTCGTCGACGGTCATCGAGAACCTCAAGACCGCGCAGCACGCCAAGGTCGACTACGACGTGGCGAGCGGGCTCGTCGGCGCGACGTACACCTGGCGCGAGGAGCGCGCGCTCGCCGCGCGCGCCGACGCGATCCTGGAGCTGCTCGGGCTCTCCGCCATCCGCGACACCGTCGTGGGCGGGCTGTCGTACGGCACGTTGAAGCTGCTGGAGCTCGGCTGCGCGCTGGCCACGGACCCCGACGTGCTGCTGCTGGACGAGCCGTCGTCGGGCATGGGTCCGGAGGAGTCCGAGGAGCTCGGCGACCGGCTGCTGGCACTGCGCCAGGAGTTCGGGCTGACGATGCTGCTCATCGAGCACCACGTGCCGCTGGTGCTGCGGGTCTGCGACCACGTGTACGTCCTGAACTTCGGCCGGCTGCTCGCGCAGGGCGAGCCGTCGGTGATCCAGACGCACCCGGAGGTCGTGGCGGCGTACCTCGGCGGCGAGGCGCCCGAGGCGCTGGCCGCGACGCAGGAGACGCCCGAGGACGCGGAGCTCGACGCGGCGACGCACGAGGCGGCGGCCAAGGCGCCGGCGAAGAAGGCGGCGCCGCGCAAGGCTCCGGCGAAGAAGGCCGCGCCGCGCAAGCGCGCCGCCCCGCCGCCGGCCGAGCCCGTCCCCGACGACGCGGTGCCCGCCGACGCCGACGCCGAGACCGGGGCCGAGACCGAGCCGGAGGGCACCGATGGCGCTTCTTGAGGTCCGCGACCTGCGGACCGGCTACGGCATCCTGCCGGTGCTGCAGGGGATCTCGTTCTCCGTCGAGGAGGGCGAGACGGCGGTCATGTTCGGGCTCAACGGCGCCGGCAAGACCACCACCGTCAACTGCATCGCCGGGCTGCTGCCCGCGTGGACCGGGCAGATCCGCTTCGACGGCGTGAACATCGCCTCGCAGCCGCCCCCGAAGATCGTGCGGCACGGCGTCGCGCTCGTCCCCGAGGGCCGCCGCGTCTGGCCCGCCCTGTCGGTCCTTACCAACCTCCGCCTCGGCGCGTGGACCCGCAAGAACAGCCGCGAGGTGCAGGAGTCGATCGAGCAGGTCTTCGGCTACTTCCCGCGGCTGGACGAGCGCAAGGACCAGCTCGCCGGGACGCTGTCCGGCGGCGAGCAGCAGATGCTCGCGATCGGCCGCGCGCTGATGGCCCGGCCGCGGCTGATGCTCATCGACGAGGCGTCGCTCGGCCTGTCGCCGAAGCTCGCGCAGACGGTGTTCGAGGTGGTGTCGCAGATCAACGACGCCGGCACGACCGTCGTCATCGTCGAGCAGAACGTCGGCGTGCTGCCCTACGCCGACCAGGCGCTGATCATGGAGAAGGGCACGCTGACGTTCGACGGGCGCGGCGAGGACCTGGAGAGGTCCGGGGACCTGCGCAAGACCTACCTGGGCTGAGCGCGGGCCGAGCGGGCCGCGCCGGGGCGGGAGTCGCGCCGGGGCCGGCGCGTGCCGCGGCTAGCCGAGCGTCGTGACGTTGCTCTGCTGCTCCGGCTCGCAGACGCGGCACGGGTTCAGGAAGCGGGCGCGCGCCTCGTCCGGCGTGAGGTACGTGACGTCCTCGCGGCCGTCGACCAGCCGGCACTCCGGCCGGTGGTACGACGCGCTGCCGGCCGCGACCAGCCCGCGCAGGTCGCGCGGCGCGCCGCCGCCCGCGCCGACGAGGCCGCGGTCGAGCGCCGCGAGCAGCTCGTCGTACTTGGCCTCCATGCGGGCGCGGTCCACGCGGGCCGCCTGGATGATCATCATGGTGCAGCCGAGGCCGACGAGGCAGACGCCGAGCAGGCCGCCGGAGACGAGGTACGGCATCTGCGCGGCGACGAGGGGCTCGCCGGCCGCGCCGTTCCACGCGAAGAGGATCGAGAGCAGGCCGAGGCCGACCAGCAGCAGGGCGAACCCGCCGCCCAGGCGGCCGAAGCCCTTCTTGAGCCGCAGGTGGAAGTCGTTGCCGGCCATCGTGCCCCTCGCTCTCGGTGGTGCGTTCGAGTATGAGGGATTCGCGATCTCCGGCGGGAGTCCTGTCTAACGCCGCCCGCGCCGGGCGCGCAGGTAGTCGCTGACGACGTAGTCGCCGAGCCGGTCCGACGCGGGCGCGAAGACGCGGCCGCCGTTGAGCTTCGCGAGCCGCTCGACGAAGTGCACGAGCCGCGGCTCGTCGTCCAGCATGAAGACGTTGATGGTCGCGCCGGCGCGGGTCAGCTTCACGACCTCGTTCATCGTGAGGTCCACGGTCTCCGGCAACGGCGGCCACGCGAAGAACGGCTCGCCGTTGCGCATCAGGTGCGCGGTCGGCTCGCCGTCGGTGACCACGAGCACGACGTGCTCGGAGTCCGGGTACCGCGCGAGCTGGCGCCCGGCGATCATCAGCGCGTGCTGGAGGTTGGTGCCCTGCACCATGTCCCACGACAGCCCGGCCAGGTCGGCGGGCCGCAGCTCCCGCGCGTAGTCGCTGAACCCGACGATGTGGATGCGGTCCTGGGGGAACCTCGTCGTCACGAGCGAGTGCAACGCCAGCGCGGTCGACTTGGCGATGCCCCACGTGCCGCGCAGCGCCATCGAGTACGACAGGTCCACCAGCAGGCAGACCGCGGCCGACGTCCGGCGCTCGGTCTCCAGCACCTCGAAGTCGTCCACCTCCAGCGCGACGCCGCCGCCGGGCCGGCGGCCGCCGCGGAGGACGGCGTTGCGCACCGTCCGCACGACGTCGAGCGGCTGCTCGTCGCCGAACCGCCACGCCCGCGACGCGCCGGTCAGCTCGCCCGCCGCGCCGGCGTCCGGCACGTCGTGGTCGCCGCGGCCCTTGGTGTCGAGGCTCTTGAACACCCGCGCCAGCGCGGCCGCGCCGATCCGGCGCACCGCCTTGGGCGAGAGCTCGAGCTCGCCGCCCGCGCGGTTGAGGTAACCCTGCTCGGTGAGCTCGCGTTCGAGCCGCCGCAGCGCGCGCAGGTCGTCCACGGCGGCCTCGCCGAGCGAACGCCGCAGCGCGTCCTCGTCCACGTCGTCCAGGCTCGCGCCCGGGTAGTCCTGGTGCAGCGCGGACTCGACGTCGTCCAGGTCGGCGAGGTCCTCCAGCGCCGACACCGAGTCGCCCATGCCCATGCCCTGCTCGCCGGTCATCCGCTCGCCGTGCCGCCAGTCGAGGTCCGGGCGGCGGGCGCGCAGGGCGTTGTTGAGCCGGTCCATCTGGTACGCCATGTCCAGGTCGCCGAGCGTCTGCGCCATCAGGTTCGCGAGCTCGTCGCGCTGCTCGGGCGAGAGGCTGTTCATCATCCGCTGCGCGGCGGCGGCGCGGCGGGCGAGCGAGTCGACCAGCTCCTCGAGGGTCTGCGGGGCGTCCGGGAAGAAGTCGCCGTAGCGCGCCATGAACTCCGCGAACGCCGCGCCGGTGTCCTCGCCGCGCGCGTCGGCGTCGAGCAGGTCGTTGAGCGCGCCGAGCATGTCCTTGACGCGCTGTAGCTGCTCGGGGTCCGCGCCCGAGAGCGCCTCCTTCATGCCGCGGAACTGCGCGTCCAGCACCTCGCGCCGCAGCAGGTCGCGGATCTCCTCGTACGTCGCGGCGGCCTCGGGCGACGTCCACCGGTACTCCGCGAGCCGGCGGACCGCGCGCGCGGTGTCCGGCGGCAGCGCGTCGAGCTCGGCCTCGGCGTCGCGCGCCCGGTCGCTCGGGTCGGGGAACAGCGCGGCGCGCTCCTGCTCCAGCGCGGTGTCGAGCAGCTCGCGCACCTGCTCCAGCGTGCCGTCCAGGCGGCCGCGGTCGCGGACCTCGCGGCGGCGTTCGCGCAGCCGCTTCATCAGGTCGTCCAGGCCGCGCCGGCCCTGCATGCCGCGCCGCATGAGCTGGCGCAACGCCTCCCGCGGCGAGTCACCGGCGAGCACCGCGTCGCCGATCTCGTCCACCGCCGCGGCGACGTCGTACGGCGGCTCCAGCGGGTCAGGACCGCCGGCCCAGGGGCCGTAGCGGATGCTCACGACCGCTTCGCCAGCCTGACGGCGAGGAACGCGGCGACCAGCAGCGTGAACCCGACCACCGCCTGGCCGGTTCCGATGAGCACGAACGCGGCCAGCAGCAGCGCGAGCGAGAGGGCCAGCAGCGGCAGGCGCCGCGCCATCGCGTCGCGGGGCAGCAGCCGGCGGCTCACCGCCCGTACACCGCCCGGCCCGGCACCTCGTCCTTGTCGAGCTTCTTCGCCAGGTGCAGCCCCTCCAGCGCGAACTCCACCGTCGCCGCCGCCAGCCCGGGCGACTCGGAGCCCTCCGGGATGCCGAGCCGCGACATGAGCTGCGCGAGCCCGGGCACGGGGCCGACCCGGCGGAGCAGCTCGGCGGCCGAGACCAGCTCGCCGGTCTCGACCGTGGAGCCGTCCTCGAACCGCCCGAGCAGCCCGCTGACGTCGGCGCCGCCGAGCCGCGCGCGGTAGGTCTCGGCGACCGCGCGCTTCAGCAGGTGCCCGAGGATCTCGAGCTCGCGCCCCTCCTCCAGGTGGTCGAACTCCACCTTGCCGCGGCTGGCCGGCACCACGCTCGGCAGGTCCACGACCCGCGCCACCGGCGTCTCCTCGCCGGCGATGGCCGCCCGCCGGACCGCGGACCCGGCGACCGTCTCGGCGGCCGCGATCGCGAACCGCGCGGACACGCCGGAGCGGGCGTCGACCGACGGCGCCTCGCGCACGTGCCGGGTGAACCGCGCGATGACCTCGAACAGGTGGTCGGGCACGACGGCGTTCGACGTCGGCCAGGACAGCTCCGCCTCCTGGCGGACCATCGCGACCTCGTCGTCGAGCCGTAGCGGGTAGTGCGTGCGGATCTCCGCGCCGAACCGGTCCTTCAACGGCGTGATGATGCGGCCGCGGTTGGTGTAGTCCTCGGGGTTCGCGGAGGCGACGAGCAGCAGGTCGAGCGGGAGGCGTAGCTGGTAGCCGCGGACCTGGACGTCGCGCTCCTCCAGGACGTTGAGCAACGCCACCTGGATGCGCTCGGCGAGGTCGGGCAGCTCGTTGACGCTGAAGATGCCGCGGTTGGTGCGCGGGACGAGGCCGTAGTGCACGGTCTCGGGGTCGCCGAGCGTGCGGCCCTCGGCCACCTTGATCGGGTCGACGTCGCCGATGAGGTCGCCGACGGACGTGTCGGGGGTGGCCAGCTTCTCGCCGTACCGCTCGGAGCGGTGCCGCCAGGTCACCGGCAGCTCGTCGCCGTCGGTGGCGGCGCGGGCGCGGCAGGCGTTGCAGGACGGCGCCAGCGGGTGGTCGTTGATCTCGCAGCCGTCGACCACCGGCGTCCACTCGTCCAGCAGGCCGACGAGCGTGCGGATCAGCCGCGTCTTGCCCTGGCCGCGCTCCCCGAGCAGCACCAGGTCGTGGCCGGCGAGGAGGGCGCGTTCGAGCTGCGGGAGGACGGTCTCGTCGAAGCCGACGATGCCGGGGAACCGCTCCTCGCCGTCGCGCAGGCGTTGCAGCAGGTTGCGGCGGATCTCGTGCTTGACGGTCTCGTACGCCGCGCCTTGCGCGCGCAGCGCGCCGGCCGTGGTGCGGGCGGGAGCGTTCACCGCCCCACGCTACGTCAGCGCCGCCGACCCCGCACGGGGCAAGATGGGCGCATGGGACGGTTCGGCGACGGGCTGGCGGCGGACGCCGACCTGGTGCGCGCGGCGGAGCAGGCGACCGAACGCGCGCTGGCGCCGCTCGGCGGCATCCCGCCGACGCTGGTGTGCGCGTTCGTCTGCGGGCCGACGCCCGACGCGGTCGAGGCGGCGTTCGCCCGGGTGTCGTCGCTCGTCGGCGACGCCACGACGCTGGGCTGCTCGGCGGGCGGCGTCATCGGCGGCGAGCAGGCGGTCGAGTCCGCGTCGGCGGTGGCGGTGTGGGCGGGCGTGCTGCCGCGGACGAGGTTGCGGACGTTCCACCTGGAGGTCATGCGGACGCCGGACTCGCTGGCCGTGGTCGGCCTGCCGGAACGCCTCGAGGAGGCCGACCTCTGCCTGCTGCTGGCCGACCCGTACTCGTTCCCGGCGGACGGGTTCGTGACCCGGATGAACGACACCGCGGCCGGCGTGCCGGTGGCCGGCGGGCTCGCCTCCGGGATGCTCGGGCCGGGCGGCACGCGGCTGCTCGTGGACGGGCGGGTGGTCGACCGCGGCGCGGTCGGCGCGGTGCTGCGCGGCCCGGTCGGCGCGCGGACGATCGTCTCGCAGGGCTGCCGCCCGATCGGCCCGACGATGGTCGTGACCAAGGCCGAGGGGAACGTGCTGCTGGAGCTGGCCGGCGTCGAGGCGGTGCGCAAGCTCGAGGACATCGTGGCCGACCTGCCGGCCGACGAGCAGGCGCTCGCGTCGCGCGGGCTGCACATCGGCATCGCGATGGACGAGTACGCCGAGGTGCACGACCGCGGCGACTTCCTGATCCGCGGGGTGCTCGGCATCGACGAGTCGCGCGGCGGCGTCGTCGTCGGCGACCTGGTGCCGGTGGGGACGACCGTGCGGTTCCAGGTGCGCGACGCGCAGGCGGCCGACGAGGACCTGCGCGCGCTGCTCGCCGGGCCGGAGGTGCTCGGCGGGCCGGGGCTCGTGGAGGGCGCGCTGCTGTTCTCGTGCAACGGCCGCGGCGCCAACCTCTTCCCGTCCGCCGACCACGACGCGCGGCTCGTCGCGGAGCACTTCGCGCACGCGCCGGTCGCCGGGTTCTTCGCGGCGGGCGAGATCGGGCCGGTCGGCGGGCGCAACTACCTGCACGGCTTCACGGCGAGCATCGTCGCCTTCGGGTCCTGATGGCAACGGGTCCGGTCCTCGCCTTGGACATCGGCGGCACGAAGCTCGCCGCCGCCGTCGTGGACCGCGGCGGTCGGGTGTCCGCGGCCGCGCGCGTGGAGACGCCGCACGGTCGCCGGCTCGACGCGGAGACGTTGTGGAAGACCGTGCTGGCGCTGCTCGACCGGTTCACGACCGGCGTCGGCGCGCGGGACTTCGCCGGGGTCGGCGTCGGGTGCGGCGGGCCGATGTCGTGGCCGGACGGGCACGTGTCGCCGCTGAACATCCCGGCCTGGCGGGACTTCCCGCTGCGCGACCGGCTGAAGGAGCGCTTTCCGAACGTGCCGGTGCGGGTGCACAACGACGCCGTCTGCGTCGCGGTCGGCGAGCACTGGCGCGGCGCGGGCCGCGGCAACCGCAACGTGCTCGGCATGGTCGTGTCGACCGGCGTCGGCGGCGGGCTGATCCTCGGCGGGCACCTGGTGGACGGGTTCAGCGGCAACGCCGGGCACATCGGCCACGTCGTGGTGGAGCCGTCGGGTCCGGAGTGCGCCTGCGGCGGCCTCGGCTGCCTGGAGGCGGTGGCGTCGGGCCCGTCGATCGCGGCGTGGGCGCGTTCGCAGGGCTGGGGCCGGGCGTCCTCGACCGCGCGCGACGTCGCGGACGACGCGGCGCGCGGGCACCCGGTCGCGCGGGCGGCGCTGGCCCGGGCCGGGTCCGCGCTCGGCGTCGCGATCGCGTCGGCGACCCACCTGCTCGACGTCGAGGTGGTGGCCGTCGGCGGCGGGCTCTCGCAGGCCGGGCCGATGCTGTTCGAGCCGCTGGAGGAGTCGTTCCGCCGGCACGCCCGGATGGAGTGGGCGCGCCGGGTGCGCGTCGTCCCGGCGGCGCTCGGCCAGGAGGCGGGCCTGGTCGGCGCCGCCGCGCTGGTGCAGAGCGGCAGCCGTTACTGGAACGCCGACTGACGGCGCCGCGACGTCAGATCGCGGTGCCCCACACCGTGCACGGCTTCGCGGTCTCGGAGAGGTCCCGCCCGTCGAGCAGCATGTGCAGCGTGAGCTGGGTCACCACGCCGTTGACGTCGAGCATCGCGATGAGCGTCTGGCGCGACACGGCGAAGCCGGGGGTCTCGATCGTCGGCGTCTTCGCGCCGGTGCCGAACACCGGGATCGCCGCGCCGAACGGCGCCACGGAGTGGACCTCGGAGTAGAGGCTCGACGTGACGTGGCCGTTCGCGATGCCGGTGCCGCCGGTCAGGTACAGGTAGCCGAAGAACCGTTCGCCCTCGGTGTCGTCCACGCGGGTGCACGAGACGTTGACGGTGACGCCGCCGAACGTGCCGAGTGCGGTCTCGCCGAGCGCCGCGGCCGTGCGCACCTTCTTCGGCAGGGCCGCGCACGTGACGCCGCCGGTGCTGCCCACGGCGGTGATCGCGCCGCCCGGGCAGGTGGCGGTGATCCGGCGCTGGAACGCGCCCGAGTCGAGGTTGTCGAGGTAGTCGGCGTTGAGCCGCGGGACCTTCACGGTGTTGCCGACGGTGAACGGCGGCGTGCCGTACTTCGACGTCAGGCCGAGCGCGGAGCCGGACGAGTTCGTCAGGTACGTCTGCGTGGTGGCGGAGTTCGACCGGCCGAGGATGAAGTTCCCGCCGGTCGCGGCGGTGGCGACGCCGGTGCCGCCGACGAGGGCGATGGCGACGCCGAGGCAGGCGATCGGGTTGGCGGCGGCGCGCGCGACGGTGCGAAGGCTCATGCGACCAGGGTGCCAGCGCGGTCCGGCTCGCGGGGCGTTTTCGCCCGGGTCGTCCCGCCTCAGGCTGAGGTGGTCGCCGGCAGCTCGGCGAGGAAGCCCTCGATCTCCTCCGCGACGCGTTCCGGGCGGTCCTCGGGCAGGAAGTGCCCGGCGTCGGCCACCTCGACGTACGACGCGCCGCGCAGCTCGCCGGCGACCCGGCGGCCGTACGCGGGGGAGAACCACGCGTCCGCCGCCGCCCACAGCACCAGCGACGGCGGCGGCTCGGCCGCGACGACCTCGAACGCCGCCTGCACGGCCGCCGGGTCGGCGGCGCGGGCGACCGCGAGCATGCCGCGGACGCCGTCCGTCGACAGCAGCGGCTCGGCGTAGTGGTGCAGCGTCTTCGTGGTGAACGACGTCGCCACCAGCCCGCGACCGAGCGACAACCGCAGCATCGCCCGGCCCGCCGCGGGCACGCCGCGGGCGAGCGCGCCGTGCGCCTCGCCGAGCAGCGGCAGCGCCTGCATCCGGACCAGCGGCACCGGCCACACCTCGGCGTGCAACGGCGTGTCGACCAGCACCAGCGCCGCCACCCGCGACGGCTCCAGCGCGGCCAGGTGCACGGCGACCGCGCCGCCCACGTCGTGGCCCACGACCGCGACGCGCGGCAGGCCGAGCTCGTCGAGCAGCGAGAGCATCAGGCGCGCCTGCGACGCGTGGTCGTAGCGGCCGGCGCCGGGGCGTTCGGAGCAGCCGAGCCCGACCAGGTCGGGCGCGTACGTCGGGTGCCGCGGGCCGAGGTCGCGCTGCACGTCGCGCCACAGGTACGAGGACGTGGGGTAGCCGTGCAGCAGCAGCACCGGGACGCCGTTGCCGGACCCGTGGTGGACGACGTGCAGCCGCACGCCGTCGACGACGTGGTCGGTGCCGGGCAGCGGGTGCTCGTCGCGCATGCGGCGACAGTAGCGGGCGGCGCCGCCCGGACCCCAACAGTGAAGCCGGGACCGCACCCCGCCCGCGTGGCGATCTTCACAGTTGGGGAAGGGGCGCGGGCCTCTGCGAGACTCGGCGGCATGGGTGAGCGGCTGGTCGGGATCGAGGACGTGCGCGCCGCGGCGGCGTTGCTGGCGGACGTCGCGATCCGCACGCCGGTGGAGGGCTCGCGCTGGCTCTCCACGGAGGTCGGCGGCCGGGTCGACGTGAAGTGCGAGAACCTCCAGCGCACCGGGTCGTTCAAGATCCGCGGCGCCTACGTGCGGATCGCCCGGCTCTCCGACGAGGAGCGGGCGAACGGCGTGGTCGCGGCCAGCGCCGGCAACCACGCGCAGGGCGTCGCGCTCGCCGCGTCGATGCTCGGCGCGACCGCGAAGATCTACATGCCCGAGGGCGCGCCGTTGCCGAAGGTCGCCGCGACGAAGGCGTACGGCGCCGAGGTCGTGCTGCACGGCCTGACCGTCGACGAGTCGCTGGCCGCCGCGCAGGAGTACGCGGAGAAGTGCGGCAGCGTGTTCATCCACCCGTTCGACCACGCCGACGTCATCGCCGGGCAGGGGACGGTCGGCCTGGAGATCCTCGACCAGGTGCCGGACGTGCGGACCGTCGTGGTGCCGACCGGCGGCGGCGGGCTGGTCTCCGGCATCGCGGTCGCGGTGAAGGCGGTCCGGCCCGGCGTGCGCGTGGTCGGCGTGCAGGCCGAGAAGGCGGCGGCGTTCCCCGGCTCGCTCGCGGTGGGGCACCCGGTGCCGCTCGACTTCATGGCCACGATCGCCGACGGCATCGCGGTCGGCAGCCCGGGCGAGACGACGCTGAGCCACGTCCAGCGGCTCGTGGACGACGTGGTGACCGTCTCGGACGAGGCGCTGTCCCGCGCGCTGCTGATGTGCCTGGAACGCGCGAAGCTCGTCGTGGAGCCGGCCGGCGTCGCCGCGATGGCGGCGCTGATGGACGAGCCGAACGCGTTCGAGCCGCCGGTCGTCGCGGTCCTCTCCGGCGGCAACGTCGACCCGCTGCTGATGCTCCGCGTCATCCGGCACGGCCTCATCGCGGCCGGGCGCTACCTCAGCTTCCGGCTGCGCATCCCCGACCGGCCGGGCGAGCTGGCCCGGCTGCTCGGCGTGCTCGCGCACACCGGGGCGAACGTCCTCGACGTCGAGCACCTGCGGACCGGGCCGAAGCTGCACCTCGACGAGGTCGAGGTCGCGCTCCAGCTCGAGACGCGCGGCCCGGAGCACTGCGACGACGTGCTGTCGGCGCTGCGGGCCGAGCGTTACCCGCTCGTGTTCCACTAGGAGGGTTCTGCGAAACCCTGCCCTGCGTCGCCGGGCCCAGCCGGCGACCGGCTGCGTTCTCGGGCGCCCGCGGGCAATACCAGCCCGCGGTCGCCCTGCGGCCTTGCCGGATCACCGCCTGGACCTCAGCGCCGCGACGGGCCGAGTTTTCGCAGAACCCTCCTAGAGGCGCCGGACGAGCAGGAAAGGGACGAACGAGGCAGAACGGTCATCCATGACCGTCGCCCGCCGCGTCCTCACCGTCCTCGCCGCCGTCCCCCTCGCGACCGCGGCGCTGGCCGTCCCCGCGCTGCCCGCCACCGCCGCGCCCGTCTGCACGGACGGCTACAAGGGCGGCCCGCTGCTGCCCGTCTGCGGCAACCGGATCTTCCCCGAGGCCGCCGTCGCGCGGAGCTACGTGCAGTACGCGCCGCAGCCCGGGACGACGTTCCGCGAGTACCAGCACGGCATCGAGTTCATGGCGCAGAAGTATCCGCGCTGGGTCTCCGTCTCGACGCTGCGCCAGCTCACCGGCTCGCCGCTCGCGGTGTCGGCGGGGCCCGACGGCATCCGGGCCGGCGAGGACGGCGACACGGGCGACGGCCGCGACATCTTCGCGATCCGGCTCACCGACCACCAGGCGCCGGCGAAGGGGAAGAAGCACCTGTTCTTCTCGCTGTCGGTGCACGGCAACGAGCGCGGCGGCCTGGAGGGCGGCCTGCGCGCGATCGAGGACCTGGCGATCGCGGCCGAGGGCGGCGACCCGGTGCTCGGCATCCCCACGACGATCAGCGACGGCGTGGAGGGCAAGTACGAGACCGCGACTGGCCGCGACCCGGAGTTCCACACCTACGAGGTGAAGGACGTCCTCGCGCAGGAGGACGTGTGGTTCATCGACTTCAACGTCGACGGCTGGGAGGTCGGCGACCTCTACACCGCGCCGACGGGCCCGTACGAGCGCGAGAACTCCGAGGGCACCGACCTCAACCGGCAGATGCCGACCATCGGGCGCATCAACGAGGAGCGCAACCCGCTCGAGGAGCGGGAGATGAAGTACGGCACGCAGTTCATGGACGAGTTCGCGAAGCGGGGCCACGTCGGCAAGCTCGCGTACGGCGCCGACATCCACGGCGAGCTCACGTCCCGCGCGTACGTCGACATCATGTACCCGGCCGGGCAGTTCGACTCCGTCGACCACCGCCGGCTCATGGCGATCGCCGAACGCACGAAGTCGGTCATCGACGCGACGCTGTACGAGGGCATCCAGGAGCAGATCGCGCACCAGACCGGCGGCGACGAGGGCATCGAGGGGCCGGTCTGCGACTTCGTGCCGAACCCCGACGACTGCCGCAGCCAGATCGGCAACACGATCCCGACGACGCCCGCGCACTGGGCGACGGTGTGGGACACGCTCGGCTACACCGACACCGGCTTCATCGGCGACTACCTCGCCGCCGACATCGGCGTCACCGGCATGGACTACGAGATCTTCCTGAACCACACCGTGCCGGACAAGGCGTGGAACGTGTACCTGCAGGAGAACCACATCAACGCCTCGCGCGCGATCGTCAAGACGGCGATGGCGTACGCGCTGTTCCAGGAGCAGGAGTTCAACGACGGCAACGTCGTCGTCGACTCGCTCGGCTTCCCCGGCTACGTCTTCAACCCCGACGTGGTCACCGACAAGGACGGCGTCGGCACGAAGCCCGGCCCCGAGGGCAACGGCATCGGCGCGGACGGCAAGCCGGTCGTCCAGAAGCCGTACCGCGCGACGAACATGCGGTTCTTCGAGGACCAGTCGCGGCTGATGCCGAAGCCGTTCCGCAAGATCCACCCGGCGGACATCGCGGCGAGCAGCGCGCACCTGAACCAGGTCGACACGCTGGTGCTCGCCGACTTCACCGCGCCGAAGGACGCGCTCGGCCGGTCCTACGACCCGAAGGCGTACTTCGCGAACATCAAGGACTGGGTCAGCCGCGGCGGCAACCTGGTGCTGACCGACCGCGCGCTGCACGTCCTCGGCAACCTCGGGGTCGTGGACGCCGACGCGATCAGCGACATCGAGGTCTACCAGCCGTACAGCGACATCATCGACAACAGCGAGGACAGCCTCGTCGCGGGCCTGCGGGAGAACGCCCGCCAGCTCGTGGAGTGCCCGGTGCTCGGCTACGGCATCGGCGGCGCCGCGTCGCCGATGACGGCGGTCGAGGCGCAGGCGTTCGCCGACGCGGGCGGCACGGTCGTCGGCACGACGAACGACCTGGTGACGCTCGGGCACCTCTCGGTCGGCAAGGGCCAGATCCGCGTCATCGGCGGCGCGCTGCCCACCCCGACCGAGGAGAACGACCACCGCTACGGCCTGCGCGACTACGCGCTCACGTACTCCGGCCTGTTCATCATGGAGAACGCGATCCGCTGGGACGCCGAGGGCCTCGGCTTCGCCGCGAACGTCGTGCCGCCGCCCACCCACGTGGACCCGCCCGCGAAGCCGCGCATCCCGACGACCGGCTGGAGCGGCGACGTCGCGGCCGGCGCGGCGGCGTTGCTGCTGGCCGCGGCCTACGCGGTGCGGCGGCGCCGGCTCGCCGGCTGACCCGCACTAGCCGCGGCAGGCGCGGCAGGTCCCGAACACCTCGACGGTGTGGCTCACGTCCGTGAAGCCGTGCCGCCGGGCGACCGACGCCGTCCACGACTCGACGTCCTCGGCGGCGAGCTCGACGGTCGTGCCGCAGGAGCGGCAGACGAGGTGGTGGTGGTGGGCGTCGCTGCGGCAGCGCCGGTACATCGCCTCGCCGTCCGAGCGCAGCACGTCGACCTCGCCGGCGTCGGCCATCGCCTGCAGCGTCCGGTAGACCGTGGTCAGCCCGACCCGCTCGCCGGCCGCGCGCAGCACCTCGTGGATGTCCTGCGCGCTGCGGAACGTCTCCGCCGCGCCGAGCGCCGACGCGACGGCGGCGCGTTGCCGGGTGGCCCTCACCGCCGGGCCGCCAGCGACGTGACGGCGAACACGCCGATCGCGGTCAGCACGATCGCCGCGCCGGGCGCGACGTCGGCGTAGTACGCCGAGAGCAGGCCGCCGACGGACACCGCGACGCCGATCCCGACGCTGCCGAGCAGCGTGGCGCGGAACGACCGCGCCACCTGCTGGGCGGCGGCGACGGGTACCACCATCAGCGCCGACACGAGCAGCAGCCCGACGACGCGCATCGCGAGCGCGACGGTGAGCGCGGCGGTGACGGCGACGAGCAGGTTGAGCGCGCGGACCGGCAGGCCGCTGACCCGTGCGACCTCCTCGTCGTAGCAGACGCTGAACATCTCGCGGCCGAACACCGCGACCACGCCCAGCACGACGACCGCGAGCCCGGCGATGACCCACAGGTCGCCGGCCGAGACGGTCGTGACGGAGCCGAAGAGGTACGACACGAGGTTGAACGCCGTGCCGTGCGCGGACTTGTTCGTCAGCACGACGCCGCCGGCGATGCCGCCGTAGAACAGCAGCGCGAGCGCGACGTCGCCGCTGGTGCCGCCGCGCTCGCGGAGCAGCTCGATGGCGACGGCGCCGGCGACGGCGAGCAGGATCGCGGTGAGCAGCGGCGCCGTACCGAGGAACAGCCCGAGCCCGACGCCGGTGAGCGCGACGTGGCCGATGCCGTCGCCCATCAGCGCGAGGCGGCGCTGCACGAGGAACGTCCCGATGGCCGGCGCGGTGAGGCCGACGAGCACCGCGGCGAGCAGCGCCTTGCGCATGAAGTCGAGGTCGAGGACGGTCACGCGAGCCCCCAGCGGGTCTCGTCCACCTGGACCGGGTGGTGGTGGTCGTCGTCCGCCATGCCATGCTCGGGCACCGGGCCGTCGTACGTCACGCGGCCCCCGGCGAGGACGACGACGCGGTCGACGAGCGGCGCCAGCGCGCCGAGGTGGTGCGTGACGAGCAGGACCGCGACGCCGCGCTCCTTGAGCCGGGCGAGGACGCCGGCGAACGCCTGCTGGCTCTCCGCGTCGACGCCGGCCGTCGGCTCGTCGAGCACGAGCGCCTCGGGGTCACCGGCCAGCGCGCGGGCGATGAGGACGCGTTGCTGCTGGCCGCCGGACAGGTGCGCGACGGGGGTGTCCGGCCGCAGCCCGACGGCCTCGACGGCCGCGTCCACCGCCGCGTGGTCGGCGGCCGAGCGCCGCCGCCAGCGCGACAGCCGCGGCGTACGGCCGGACGCGACGACCTCGCGCACGGTCGCCGGGACACCGGTCGCCGACGTCAGGCGCTGCGGGACGTAGCCGATCCGCGGCCAGTCGCGGAACTCCCGCGCCGGCGTGCCGAACAGCGCCAGGTCGCCGCGCGCCAGCGGCGTGAGGCCGAGCAGCGCGCGGACGAGCGTGCTCTTGCCGGCGCCGTTCGCGCCCAGCACCGCGACGAACTCCCGCTCGCCCAGCGTGAAGTCCACGCCGTGCAGCACCTCGGTGCCGCCGCGCGAGACGGTCGCGCCGCGCAGCGCGAACGCCGTCACGTGCACCCCAGCGCGGGCCGCAGCGTCGCCAGGTTGCGCCGCATCACGGTCTCGTAGTCGTCGTCGCCGGACACGCTCTCGATCGGGTCGAGCAGCGCGGTCCGCGCGCCGGTCTCGCGGGCGATCGCCTCGGCGACCTTGGGCGAGACGAGGCGTTCGGAGAACACCGTCGTCACCCCGCGCTCGCGGACGTAGCGGGCGATCTCGGCCACCTTGCCCGGCGGCGGCTCGGCGTCCGGGTCGAAGCCGGAGATGCCGATCTGCCGGAGGCCGTAGCGGCGGGCGAGGAACGCGAACGCCGCGTGGCTCGTGACGAGGTCGCGCCGCGCGCAGTGCGCCAGGCCGGCGCGCAGGTCCGCGTCGAGGCGGTCGAGCCGTTCGCGGAACGCCACCGCGGCCGGGGTGTAGTCGTGGTCGGGGTCGGCCATCTCGAGCCGGGCCGCGACCAGCGCGGCGAACGTCCGCAGGGCCGTCGGGTCGAGCCACACGTGCGGGTCGTTCCCCGCCTCCAGGACGACCTCCCGGCGGTCCGGCGCCGCCGCCTCCGCCTCCGGCTGCAGGCCGCGCACGAGCAGCACGAGGTCGGCGCGTTCGACCGCGCTCACCTGGCTCGGCGCGAGCTCGAGGTCGTGCGGCTCGGCGCCGGCCGGCGTGAGGTCGACGACGTCGACCCGGTCGCCGCCGACGGCGCGCGCGACGTAGGCCAGCGGGTAGAGCCCGGCGACGACCCGCACCCGGTCGCCCGGCCGGTCGGCCGCCTTGACGCAGCCCGGCGCCGCGACGGCCGCGACCGCGGCGGCGACGGCGGCGGCGAGCAGGCGCATGCCGCCAGCCAACCCCGAAATGAAAACCGTTGTCAACTAGGCAGGAGGAACGGCGTCCGCCCCGAACGTCACTGCAACGTCAACGGGGGGAGCCTTCGATGAAGCGTCTCGTAGTCGCCGCCGCGCTCGTCGCGGCCGCGCTGCCGGTCACCGCGCGCGCCGCCGCGCCCGCCGCGCCCGCCGGGCCGGCCGCACCCGCCGCCGCGGCGCGGCCGCCGCTCGCGCAGGCGCGCCGCGCGTGGGCGGAGCGGTACCGCGCGAACGCCGGCGGCCTGCCCGTCGAGCCGCTCGTCGCCGCCGTCGAGGAGCGCGCCGCCCTGGGGGAGGCGTTCGACTTCGCGATGCTGCTCCCGGCCGGCGACCTCGACGGCGACCGGCTCGACGACGTCGCGGACCTGCGCTGGCACGAGACGTTCGACGACGTCAGCGGCTACTCCGCGACGGTGCGGATGGACGTGCGGCACGGGCGCACCGGCGCCGCGATGTGGTCGCTGGACCTGCCGGGCGAGTACCCGTACGTCGTCTTCGCGCCGGTCGGCGCGGACGGCCGCAACGGCGTCGTCTCGGTCGGCGTGACCGGCGCGCGGCAGGACGTGTTCGTGGCCGGCGGCGAGGCGGGCCTCGGCACCGTGACGGCGTACGACGCGTCGGGCGCGCGGGTGTGGGAGGTGACCGAGGCGGTGACGTCGTCGTGGTCGGTGGCCGGCCTCGCGACGTCGTACACGTGGTTCGACGACGACGGCGACCTCGTTCCGGGTGGCGGGCGCGACTACGTGCTGGACACGACGACCGCGGCCGGCGCGGGCCCCGGGGGCCGCAGCCTCGCGCGGGTGCGCGTGCTCGACGGCGCGACCGGAGAGGTGCGCGACCTGGGCGCGCCGTTCGTCAACGACCGCCTGGACGTCTACCCGGTCGCGGTGCCGGACGTGACCGGCGACAAGCGCGACGACGTGGCGCTCGTGTCCCAGGACGGCGGCGTGGCCACGCTGCGCGTGCTGTCCTCCGCCGACGGCACCGAGGCGCGGGCCGTCGAGGTGGAGCCGGCCGACATCCACTTCGTCCGCGCGCTGCCGGACGTGACCGGCGACGGCCGCCCCGACGCCGCGGTCGAGCGCATCACGTACGACGGCGAGCGCACGGTGTCGCTCGTCGACCTCGCCGCGAAGCGCGTCGTGTGGGAGCGCGAGGGCCGCGGCGCGTACCCGATCGGCGACGTGGACCGGCGGCGCGGCAGCGAGGTGGTCGTGGTGTCGACGTTCGACGAGGACCCGAAGCGGCTCGGCGTGCGGCTGACGGCGTACGGCGCGGCCGGCGGCGCCCGCTGGTCGGTGACGCGGGCGCTGAGCCTGGCCGGGTTCGAGGAGGGGTTCGGCTACGTCGCGACGGCGCCGGTCGGCGACACGAACGGCGACCGGGTCGAGGAGGTGCGCTACCGGCTGTTCCTCCAGCGGTTCGACGGCAAGCCGTCGCGGCACGACGGCGGCGTGGTCGACGGCCGCACCGCGCGGGTCCGCCGCGACCCCGCCGACGACATGGTCTCGACGGCGCTGCCCGTCGACGGCCGCGGCACCGACGCCCTCGCGGCGGCCGTGACGAACGGCGTGCTGTCGGTCACGGCCTGGCGCGGTGACGCGGCGGCGCGGCTCTGGCAGACGACGTTCACGGTCGGGCGCGGGACCGAGCTGGAGACCGCCGAGGTCGGGCACCTCGACCGCGACCGCTGCGCCGAGGTGCTCGTCAGCACCGGGGACGGCACGCGGTCGACGAGCATGGTGCTGTCGGGCGCCACCGGCGCGCCGCTGTGGGTGCTCACCCGCGACGGCCAGGCGGCGGGCGTGGTCAGCCGGCCGCGGGCGCGTTCGGTGAAGCGCTTCGTGCGTACCTGCTAGACAGGTGCTGGGGCGCGGGGCGGCGAAAGCGGCCCCCATGCGCCGGATGCCTGCCCTGCTCCTCGCCCTCGGCCTGCTCGGCGGCGGCCTGCCCTCGCCGCCGGCCGTCGCCACGCCCGTCATGTGCGCCGACGGCGACCCGTCGCCGGACGGGCGGGTGTTCCCCGAGCCGATCACGTCGGTGTCGTTCGTGCGGTTCAGCGAGTTCGAGTGCTCGATCACGTACCTCGAGTCGAAGTTCCCCGACCTGATCGAGGTCACCACGATCGGCGAGAGCCTCGGCGGCCACCCGATCTACGACGTGCTCGTCACCGACGAGACGGTCACCGGCCCGAAGACCAAGCTGCTCGTCGTCAACTCGATCCACGGTAACGAGCCCGGCGGCCGCGAGGGCGGCATGCGGGTCATCGAGGACTGGGTCGACCCGCGCTTCGACGCCGAGACGGACTGGGTACAGCAGGGGCTAGACCGGTTCGTCGTGCACTTCCTGTTCCCGAACCCGGACGGCTGGGCGGCCGGCGACGTCGAGAACGGCGGCTACGAGGCCACGCGCGGCAACGACAACGGCCGCGACCTGAACCGCCAGTTCCCGGTGACCGGCTACATCTACGAGCCGAACAAGACGCTCGCCGAGCCGGAGTCGCAGGCGGTCCTCAAGGAGCTGCTGTCGGACAAGGGCTGGTACCTCGGCACCGACAACCACGGGCAGGGCCCGGACACCTACGGTGCGGCCGGGCTGCAGATCGTCGGGCAGTTCGACTTCCAGAAGTCCGAGACGCTCGCCCGCTACGCCGACGCGATCAGCGACGCGTTCGCCGAGAACGACGTGCTGTCGTCGCTGGAGACGCTGAACGACGCGACCGGCCAGGACCTCGGCGCGTACCACTGGGGCACCCTCTACGACATGCTCGGCTACTCCGCGTCGGGCTCGCTGATCGACTACTACAACACCGACGACGGCCTCGACGGCACCGGCTACGCGACCGAGCTGACCGTCGGCAACGAGGTCAACATGGCCGTCTGGGGCGGCGCGCTCGCGCAGCTCTGGGTGGACCTGATCCGGGCGATCAACGACACCATGCTCAAGCAGGCGCTGGTGCAGCAGCGGTACACGTTCCAGGTCGGCGGCGCGGCGGCGTACGTGCACGACCCGGCCGTCGTCACCGACGCCGACGCGAACGGCTCGGGCTACGACCCCGACGAGAACGAGACGATCCCGCAGCGGCCGTACCGCGCGTCGCGGATGCGCTTCTTCACCGACCTCAACCGCTACGCCTCGCGGCCGCTCGACAAGGTGCGCGCGCCCGACATCGCGGCGGGGCGGGTGGACCTGCGCCGCTACGACTCCATCGTGCTGTCGGACGACCCGTTCCCCGAGGGCGTGGACGAGGAGCCGTACCTGGCGGCGTTGCGGCGCTGGATCGAGGCGGGCGGCAACCTCGTGGTGACCGACGCGGCCGCGCCGATCCTCGTCCGGCTCGGCGTCGTGCCGAACGCCGAGGACGCCGTCCGGATGGACAAGCACTACGTCGGCTACGTGGACTTCGGCGACCGCTCGCTGGAGCTGAACGCCGGCCTGCGCGGCGTCGCGCGGCAGACGTACGACTCGGTGCCGATCGGCTTCGCGTTCCCGCCGGCCGGCGAGAACTGCCCCAACTGGACCGTCGACTCCGCGGCGTGGGAGGCGGCCGGCGGCACGACCGCGGGCACCAACGGCACCGGCCGCACGATCTGGGGCGAGGTGCCGGTCGGCGAGGGTCGGGTGCGCTTCCTCGGCGCGCTGCTGCCGCAGCCGACCGAGGACTTCTACCACCCGTACGGGCTGCAGAACTACGCGGTCACCTACACCGGCTACACGCTGCTGCAGAACGCGCTCGCGTACGACGCGCCGGGCCTCGGCGGGAGCGGGGGGCGGCCGCCGGTCGCGCCGCCGCCGCCCGCCGGGCCGCCGGCCGCACCTCGGCCGCCGCTGGCGACGACCGGTGGCGGGGAGGCCGTGTCGGCCGGCGCGGTGCTGCTCGCCGGTCTCGCGCTGGCGTTGCGCCGCCGCCGGGTGGCGTAGCCGCGGGCCGCGACCGTGAAGCCCGCGGGACCCCCTCCCTGCGTGGTGATCTTCACAGTTGGGGCGGCGGCGGGCGGCGGCGGCGGGCGGCGCCGAGGGCGGGCCGGCTAGAGGTTGCCGCGGCGCTCCTGCTCGCGCTCGATCGCCTCGAACAGCGCCTTGAAGTTGCCCTTGCCGAACCCCTGCGAGCCGTGCCGCTCGATCAGCTCGAAGAACACCGTCGGGCGGTCCTGCACCGGCTTCGTGAAGATCTGGAGCAGGTAGCCCTCGTCGTCGCGGTCCACGAGGATCCGGTGCTCGCGCAGCTCCTCCATGGGCACCCGTACGGAGCCGACCCGCTCGCGCAGCGTGTCGTCGTAGTACGAGTCCGGCGTGTCGAGGAACGCCACGCCGGCCGCCTTCATCCGCTCGACCGAGCGCACGATGTCGTTCGTCGCGAGCGCGATGTGCTGGACGCCCGGCCCGCCGTAGAACTCCAGGTACTCGTCGATCTGGCTCTTCTTGCGACCGACGGCCGGCTCGTTCAGCGGGAACTTCACCCGCCGCGTGCCGTCCGCGACGACCTTGGACATGAGCGCCGAGTAGTTGGTGGCGATGTCGTCGCCGACGAACTCCGCCATGTTCGTGAAGCCCATGACCCGGTGGTAGAACGCCACCCACTCGTCCATGCGCCCGAGCTCGACGTTGCCGACGACGTGGTCGATCGCCTGGAAGTAACGCTTGTCCGGCGGCTCGACCAGCGGCTCGCGGGGGACGAAGCCCGGCAGGAACGCCCCGTCGTACGCCGTCCGCTCGACGAACGTGTGCCGCGTCTCGCCGTACGTCGCGATGGTCGCGAGGACGACCTTGCCGGTGTCGTCGGCGAACACCTCCGGCGGCGTGATGCCGGTGGCGCCGCGCTCGACCGCGAGCTCGTACGCGCGGGCCGCGTCGGGGACGCGGATCGCGACGTCGTGGACGCCGTCGCCGTGCCGCTCGACGTGCTGCCCCAGCTCGGTGCCGGCGTGCACCGGGCCGGTGAGGCGGAACCGCGCGGCGCCGGACTCCAGCACGTACTCGGCGTAGTCCCGCGAGCCGGTCTCCGGGCCGCGGTACGCCGTCACGCGCATGCCGAACGCCGTCGAGTAGAAGTGCGCGGCCTGCCGCGCGTTGCCGACGACGAAGTGGACGTAGTCGATGCCCTCGACCGGGAAGTCGTCGTTCATCGCGTCAGCCGGTGAAGGGCGAGGCGTCGATGAGGTCGACCTTCATGGTCTTGCCGTTCGGCAGGTCGTAGCTCACGGTCTGGCCGACCCGGACGCCGGACAGCGCCTTCCCGAGCGGCGAGTTGACCGAGTAGATCTCGAGGTCGCCGTCGACGTGGTCCTCGCGCGAGCCGAGGAGGAACCGCTCGGGCTCGTCGTCGCCCTCGAACCGCACGGTCACGACCATGCCGGGCCCCGCGACGCCGGTCGCCGTCGGCGCCTCGCCGACGCGCGCGGTGCGGAGGAGCTGCTCGAGCTGGCGGATGCGGGCCTCCTGCTTGCCCTGCTCCTCCTTGGCGGCGTGGTAGCCGCCGTTCTCGCGCAGGTCGCCCTCCTGCCGGGCCTCCTCGATCGTGCGGGCGATCTCGGTGCGGCCCTCGCCGGAGAGATGATCGAGTTCCGCCTTGAGGCGGTCGTAGGCCTCCTGGGTCAGCCAGGTGACACTGCTGGTCTCGGTCACGTCCTTCTCCGATCACGGATCGTTCCCCGCCGCGGCGACGGGGCAGAGCG
>DASVPJ010000037.1:0-34587 GCA_036382875.1 Mycobacteriales bacterium | reverse complement strand
CACGGTCAGCCGAGCGTTAGCGTGTCCCACGAGACCTCCGAGCGGTGAGTGACCTTCGACAGCCACACACCTCCTCGGAGGTCTCACCTTCGATCAAGCCGACTCGCCGTTGTCACCAAGACTGCGAGTCAGGACAGCTAGCCCGGCTAGGAGTCCGGCGCGTCCTTGAGGTCGTCCGCGAGGCGGGCGAGCTCCGAGCGCAGGAAGTCGCGCGTCGCGACGTCGCCGAGCGCGATGCGTACCGCGGCGACCTCGCGGGTGAGGTACTCGGTGTCCGCGATCGACCGCGCGTACTGCGCCCGGTCCTCCTCCTGCGAGACCCGGTCGCGGTCGGCCTGGCGGTTCTGCGCGAGCAGGATCAGCGGGGCGGCGTACGCGGCCTGCAGCGACAGCACTAGCGTCAGCAGGATGAACGGGTACGGGTCGAACACGTCCCGGTCGTCGCGGCACTCGGCCGCCGGGTTGGCGCGCCGCAGGTCGCGGCACTCCTCGTTCGCGCGGTGCGCGTGCAGGCCGTACCAGCCGTTGTAGCCGATCCACACGACGACGATGACCGTCTGGATGACGAGGAACCGCGCGGTCCCGATGAACCGCGCGATCGTCTCCGAGAACCGCCCGAACGCCTCCGGGTCGTAGTGCGGGCGCGGCAGGCCGCGGCGGACGACGCGGGGCTGGTCCAGGCGGTCCCTAGCCCGCGCCACTGTCCACCTCCTCCTCGCGCCAGTTCTCCGGCAGGAGGTGGTCGAGCACGTCGTCCACCGTGACGGCGCCGAGCAGGTGGTGGCCCTCGTCGATGATCGGCACGGCGGTGAGGTTGTACGTCGCGAGGTGCTGCGTCACGAGGCGCAGCGACGCCCCGGGTCCCAGGGGGTCCAGGTCGGTGTCGACGATCGAGGACACGAGCTGCGACGGCGGCTCGCGGAGCAGCCGCTGGATGTGGCAGATGCCGAGGAAGCGGCCGGTCGGCGTCTCCGTCGGCGCGCGGCAGACGTAGACCTGCGACGCGAGCGCGGGGGAGAGGTCGGGGTTGCGCACGTGCGCGAGCGCCTCGGCGACGGTGGCGTTCGGCAGCAGGATGATCGGCTCGGTCGTCATCAGGCCGCCGGCCGTGTTGTCGGCGTAGAGCAGCAGCCGGCGCACCGGCTCCGCCTCGTCCGGCTCCATCCGTTCGAGCAGCCGCGCGGCGTCGGCCTCGGACATCTCGGCGAGCAGGTCGGCCGCGTCGTCCGGCGCCATCGCCTCGAGGACGTCGGCCGCCCGCTCCGCGTCGAGCGTCTCGATGATCTCGACCTGCTCGTCCTCGGGCAGCTCCTCCAGGACGTCGGCGAGCCGCTCGTCGTCGAGCGCCGCGGCGACCTCGATGCGGCGCTTGTCGGAGAGGTTGTGCAGCTCGTTCGCGAGGTCGGCGGGGCGCAGGCCCTCGTACGCGGCCAGCAGGTTGTCGGCGCCCTGGTTCGCCTCCGCCAGCGCGAAGCCGCTCACCTCGTCCCAGCGCAGCTCCTGCTCGTGGCCGCGCCGGCGCACCCCGCGGCCGGGACGGCGCACCGCGACGCGGGTGAGCTGCCAGTCGCCGGTGCGGGTCTGCTCCATCGCGCAGTCGTAGACGACGACGCGCTCGCCGGTCTCCAGCACGTCGACCCGGCGGTCGAGCAGGTCCTCGAGGACGAGCGTCTCCTCCGACCTGCGCTCGAAGCGGCGGAGGCTGACCGTGCCGCTGGCGAGCACGATCTGCGACGCGTCGAACGACCGCACCCGCAGGATCGGCACGAAGATGCGGCGGCGCTGCACGTCCACGACGAGGCCGAGCACGCGCGGCGGCTGCCCGCCGAGCCGGAGGATCGCGACGACGTCGCGGACGCGGCCGACCTGGTCGCCGTTCGGGTCGAAGACGACGAGCCCCGCGAGTCGCGCGCAGAACACGCGCGTGGTGGCCGTCGTCATGCTGGCGAGGCTACCGCCGCGCGTCGGTAGGGTCGCGGACGTGAGAGAGCTCGCGTACCACGTGGTGGACGTGTTCACCGACCGGCCGTTCGCCGGGAACCCGCTCGCCGTCGTGCTCGACGCCGAGGGCGTCCCGACCGAGGCGCTGCAGGCGATCGCGCAGGAGTTCAACCTGTCGGAGACGGCGTTCCCGCTGAACGTCACCGACGACTCGTACGACCTGCGCATCTTCACGCCGGGCACCGAGCTGCCGTTCGCCGGGCACCCGTCCGTCGGCACCGCGTGGCTGCTGCGTTCGCTCGGGCTGGTCCGCTCCGGCGCGGTGACCCAGCGCTGCGGCGCGGGCGACCTGGCGCTCGCCGTCACCGACGAGCGGGTCGAGCTGACCGCGGGCACGCCGTCCGCCGGCCCGCCGGTCGACGGGGCGCCGTTCCTCGCCGCCGTCGGCCTGTCCGGCTCGTCCCCCGCGCGCGTCGCGTCGGCGGGGCTGCCGTGGACGTTCGTCGAGGTGCCCGACGAGGACGTCGTCCGCGCCGCGCCCGACTCGGCCCGGCTCCGCGCGCTCGGCGACGAGACGGCGGGGGTCGTGGTGTTCGCCTGGCGGGACGGCACCTCGCACGCGCGGGTGTTCGCCGGCGGCGTCGGCGTCCCTGAGGACCCGGCGACCGGCTCGGCGGCGGCGGCGTTCGGCGCCTGGCTCGCGGCCGCGGGCTACGTGCCCGCCGACGGCGAGACGCCGTACGTCGTGCTGCAGGGCGCGGAGATGGGGCGGCCAAGCCGCATCGAGTGCGCGGTGGTGACGCGCGGCGGCGCGGCCGTGGAGTGCCGCATCGCCGGTGCCGCGGTGGCGATCGCGACCGGGCTGATCCGCGCTCCTGACTAGCCGAACGGCCGGAGCGCCGCGACCAGGTGGTCCCGGGTCGTGGCCGCGTAACAACCGTGGCGGCTCTCGTTGCGGCGGAGGATCTCGCGCAGCAGCGGCGCCGTCTCCGTGGTCGCGCACTCGGCCAGGATCGCGGCCAACGGGGCGATGGACCCGACCCCGTCGTCGCCCCCCGCCCACGCCTGCCGCGCGATCCGCGCCAGCAGTTCGTCGGTGACGTCAAAGGGCTCCACCTGAAGTCCCCATTCGGCGAGCGCGTCCGCGGCGGCGCCGCCCGGGCCGCCCGAGCGCGCGCGTTCGAGCAGGAGGCGCAATGCCTGGATCGGCGGCGCCTGGTCCCACCCCTCCCGCACCGCACCGGCCGCGTCGGCCGCGACGTCCTCCACCTTTCGCCACGCGCGTTCACGATCGATCCAGGTTCGCGTCTCATAGTGCGGCCAGGCGAGCGCGGCGCGTGCCCGGTCGCCGGGCTCGCCCGGGTCCGAGACCCAGCGGTCGAGCGATCGGCGCACGCGGCGGTTCCGGGCGTACGGGTGCAGCGCGGACAGCACCGACGTCAGGAGCAGATCGTCGTCGCTGACTGGCAGCTCGAACTGGTCGAGCAACCGCGCGAGCGGCTCCGCGCTGCGCGGGACCCGCGTGGCGGCCAGCACGTTGATGGCGACAGGGCTACGCGCGGGCAGGGAGTCCAACGCCCCGTCGATCGCTTCGCACACCGCTCGGGCGTCGGCGGCGGTCAACCGGATCGCCGTCGCGTCCGCGCCGTGCCGATCGGCGATGAAACCCGCATACAGGTCGGCCGCGCCACCGGAGCGCCGCATCAACAAGAGCCACAGCAGGTCGACGGCTGGGTGCTTGGTGTCGCCGCCGCGGGCCGCCGCGATCGCGTCCTCGACAAGGTGGCTAAGGCGCGCGTCCATCTAGTACCTCAAGTTCCAGCCGTGCTGGTTGACCACGTCGACCCTGCACCCCGAGTAACCGGATATGTTGAAGTAGAAGGACTTGCTGGTGTGCTGCTCCGAGATCCCTCCCGGCGGGCGTTGGCGAATCCAGTTTTTCGCCGAGTTTGCCGCAGGTACTGCTAACTTGGCTATTCTGGGATAATCGCGCATGACTTCGACCATTAGCAGGTCGATCGCCGCTGTCGCCTCGGCCACCGATACCCCAAGATGCGCAGGACTGGCTTTGGTCAAGGACTCGGTTAATTCTTTGCCGTGTCGCGGCTCCCGTTGTACCTGGAAAGTCATTACTGCGGCGGGACTGCCGTCCTCCGTGCGCCGCCCGGTCATCGGCGTCGGAGTGGGGGTGGGGGCCACCTTCGGAACCGGCGACTTCTTCTTTTGCCCCTTAGCCTGGTTCGTCGTAGGTAGCGCGGGATCTCCAACCCACACCGGGGCGACCAAGGCGCTCGCGACGGCGACTGCCGTGGCGCCCGCCACGACCTTCGTCGCGACCGACAACGCAGCACTGCCGCAGACCGCTGCGCCACCGTCGCCGAGAGATCCGCCGAGGAAGCGAGTCTGAACCTGCTCCGCGGCCACGACACAGGCGACTTCGGCATCCATGGCGGTCGTCGTGGCGACGGCGGCACCGGACAGGTAGCTCCAAGCCTCGTCTGTGATCGCGGGGTCCAACCCGGTCGGGTCGGTGCTGTTGATCGGGTCGTTCGCCGCGTAGTGGTACGGGTTCGCCACGACGGGCTCGCCCGGGTGTCCGTCCAACGGGTCGCGGGTGAGGAAGCGGCTCGTCGCCGGGTCCAACACGCGCGCGCGGAGGTCGACCTTGTCGCCGACGTGCAGCTCGCCGCGGTAGCCGAAGGACGGCTCGTCGGAGGTCACCGACGGTGTCCCGAACGCCGTGAAGCGGTCCGCGTCGACGAGCGCGGCGGTGCCGGGCGTCGAGACCAGGTTCCCGAGAGCATCGCGGCTGAACGATTCGGCGCCCGCGCCGCCGATCACCGCGAACGCCTTGCCGACACCGTGGAACACGTCGCTCGTCGTGGCACCCGTGGTGAGCTCGGCGATCTGCGGGATGCCGCGCGCGACGTGCCAGGTCAGGTCGGTGACGGTGGTCCCCTTCGTCACCCGCGTGAGACGGCCGAGCGGCGAGTAGGAGCGGTTCCACGTTGCCGCCCCGCGCGCGGCGGTGACCAAGCGGCCGGCGGCGTCGTAGGCGTTCACGGTCTGCGTGGTGCCGTCGTCCGAGCCGGTGAGCCGGCCGGCGTCGTCGTGGGTGTACGTCGTGACGGCGCCGCCGGTCGTGGACGTCGCGAGTCGTGCCGCGGCGTCGTACGTCCGCGTCGCGGTGATGCCGCCCACGGTCGCGGTGGTCACGTTTCCGGTCGCGTCGTACGTGTACGACTCGTCGGCGGACGCACCCGGTGCGTCGACCGTGGCGAGCTGGCCCGCGTCGTCGTAGGCGTAACTGGTGGTGCCGGCGCCCGTGGTGAGGCCGGTGACCCGGCCCGCGGCGTCGCGTGCGAGGGCGGACGACTCGGTGAGCGAGCCACGGGTCTCGGCGTACGCCGACAGCAGCCCGGTCGTGTACTGGTACGACCTCGTGACGCCCCCGGGCAGCGTCTCGGTCAGCACTCGGCCGTCGTCGTCGTACGTGTAGGTGGCCGCCCCGCCACCACTACGCGCGACGCCGGTGAGTCGGCCGCGCGCGTCGTACGTGTTGGCCGCGACGCTTCCGGACGGGTACGTGACCGTCGAGACGCGGTCACGCGCGTCGTACGTGTACGCCATCGTGCGGCCGGCGAACGTGTCCGAGAGGACGTTGCCGATGGCGTCGTACGTCATCGTCTCGGTCGCCGTGCCGTCCGTCGCGGTCAGCATGTGGCCGGCAGCGTCGTACGTGTACCCGACCTGCGAACCGTCGGAGTAGGAGGCGGTCGTCACCTGCCCCGCGACGTCGTACGTCGTCGTACGGACGCGGCCGCTGGCGTCCGTGACGCCGGTGGTGCGACCGAGTGCGTCGTACGCGTACGTCGTCACCTTCCCGAGCGGGTCGCCGGACGTGGTCAGCCGGTCCGACAGGTCGTACGTCCACGTCCACGTGTGGCCACGTGAATCCGTCATCGACAGGCGGTTGCCTCGCGCGTCGTACGAGTACGACGTGACGTGCCCGTTCGCGTCGGTGACCGATGCGATGCGCCCGGCGCCGTCGTAGGTGTACGAGACCTCGCCACCCGTCGCGTCGGTGCGCGTGGCGACGTCGCCAGCCGGCGTGTAGGACGTGGTCGTGGTGCCGTGGCCGGGGACCGACACCGTCAGGGCGCGACCCGTGGCGTCGTAGGTGTAGGACGTGACCAGGCCCTCGGGCGAGGTCACCGACAGCGTGCGGCCGTCGTCGTCGAACGCCGTCGCAGTGAGGTCCCCGGCGACCGACTCGGCGCTTCGCCGTCCCGCGCTGTCGTAGCCGTAGTCGACCGTCGCGCCACCTGGATACGTGATGGTGTCGAGGCGGCCGCCCGGCGTGTACGCGTAGGTCGTCGTCCGGTTCAGCGGATCGGTCTCGGTGACGAGCCTGCCGCGCGCGTCGTAGGTGCGAGTCGTCACCGCGCCGGTGGGGTCCGTCGTGGAGGTGGCGTTCCCCGCCGCGTCGCGGACGTAGGTCGTCGTGCGGTCGAGGGCGTCGGTCGTCGTGAGCACACGGCCCGCGGCGTCGTACGTCGTCTCGACCGTGCCGCCGATGGCGTCGGTGACGGCCGTGATGCGTCCCTCGGCGTCGTACGCGTACGACGTCTGCTCGCCAAGCGGCCCGGTCTCGGTGGCGACGCGGCTGAGCGCGCCGTACGTGTACGTCGTGGTCGCGCCGCCCGGCGCGGTCTTGGTGAGCAGATCGCCGCGCGCGTTGTAGGTGTACGTCGTCGTGCCGCCGTCCGCGGCGGTCTCGGAGACGAGCTGGTTGGCCGCGTCGTATCCGTACGACGTCGTGTGACCGTCGGCGTCGGTCTCCGTCAGCAGGTTGCCGGCGCCGTCGTAGGTCCACGTCGTGACCGCCCCGGTGGGGTCGGAGGTGCTGAGGACGCGCCCGATGGCGTCGTACGCCCAGGAGGTCGTCGATCCGAGGGGGGTCGTGCGGGACGTCATCCGGCCGGCCGGGTCGTACGTCATCGTCGTCGTCTTGCCGGCGCCGTCGGTGATCGCGACGAGGTTGCGCTGGACGTCGTACGTGTACTGCGTCGTCACCCCGTCGGCGTCGGTGCGCGACGTGACCAGCCCCCCGCTGACGGTCTGCATCGTGGTCGTGCCGTCGGCATGCGTGATGGTCGTGGGGATGCGAGAGGTTCCCGTGTACGCGAACCCGGTGGAGCTCCCGCGGACGTCGGTCGCGCTCGTGACCCGGCCGTTGGAGTCGTACACGTACGTCTCGGTGCCACCAGGGATGGCGCGTGCCGTGATGTTGCCGTGCGCGTCGGTCGTGACACCGGTCGCGGCTCCCGACCGTGTCGTCGCGCCCGAGACCTAGCCCGTGCCCCCGTACGTGAGGTCGGCGGCGTGTCCGAGGGAGTCGACGATCCGGGTCACCCGGCCGAACGCGTCGTGCGTGTACATGGTCGTGGCGCCGGGCTCGGTGACCGTCGTCGTGCGGGTCGCGTCGTCGGAGTACGCGAACGAGACGGCCTGCCCCGGTGCCGTCTGCTGTGACACCACGCGGTCGAGCGAGTCGTAGGCGTTCGTCACGGTCACGTGTCCGGCGCCGTCAGTCATGGTCGTCAGCCGGCCCGCCGCGTCGTAGGCGTAGTGCATGACCGACCCGTCAGGTGCCGTGACGCCGGTGAGGTACGTCCCGGTGTACGAGTACGACGTGGTGCGCCCGTCGTCGGACGTGACCGTCGCGACTCGGCCGGCGGTGTCGTAGCCGATCCCGAACGAGTGCCCGGTCGAGCTCGTGACCGTTGCCGGGCGTCCGAGCGCTCGAAGCACGTCGACGCGGGTCGAGTCCGGGAAGTCGAGCCGCGTGACGGCACCGTCAGTGTCGAAGGTGGTCGTCGAACCGTGGTGGTCGTCGAGCAGGAACGTCCCGTCGGCAGCCCGCGTGAGTGTCGCGGGAAAGCCGGTCGGGGACGCGTAGCCACCCCCGGTGACCGGAGTGAAGGCGAGCAGGCGACCGTCGTCGGCGCGCAGCTCGACGGCTCCGGACGAAGTCATCACGACCATGGCGGTGTACGGCACCGACCACCCGCGGCCGAGGGCAGTGATCCGCCGGTCCCTCGAGTTGTACGTCCGCGTCCAGGCGAGACCACGCACGTGCGCAGGGAAGGCGAGATCGGTGTGCGACTCGAAGAAGTTGCCGGTCGCGACGTTGACCGGATCCAGAGCCGTAGCGCTTTGCGGGCTCGATCCGAACAAGGCTTCGACGTCGAACGTGGTCGGGATCCCGATGACGTTGGACGTCGCGACCACGCCGGGCGGGGGGTAGCTGTTCGACGCGTTGGCCACGACCGCGACGATGCGGTGCACCGGGAACGACGCCGCGGTGACGGTCACCTGGCACGTCAGACCGGTGCTGCACCACGTGAGCTGGATGTTCGAGGTGGCATCGAAGATCTGCAGCACCTTGTTCGTGCCGGTGACGCTCTGGTTGGCGGTCGCCCGGAACACGATGAGCTCGCCGGGGTCGACCCATCCGCCGCTCTGGGTCAGCGAGACGCTCCAGGCGACCGGAGTCAGCGGCACCTGGTTGGACACGGCGACCGCGCCGGCGGGCGGACGGGAGGTCGAGTACGGCGCGACGTAGGCGACGTACGTATGGGCGGCGTTACCCAGCGCGTTGAACGACTGGTTCACCGAGCAGGCCGTCCCGGTCGAGCAGTTGTTGAGCAGGGCGCCGGTCGTGCTGTCGAAGATGAGGATGTACTTGCCGGTGCCGCTGACGCTCTGGTTCGCGGTGGCGGTGAGGGTGGCGGAGTCCTGGGACCCGAGACTCGACTTGGTGGACGTGAGTGCCACCGACCACGGGGCGGGCGTGAGGGTAACGGCGTTCGACACCGCGACGGCGCCCGGTGGAGGACGGACCGTGCTGTGCGGCGCCACGTAGGCCCACGTAGCCGTGGGTGCTGTTGCCGAGGCCGTTGAAGGACTGGTTCACCGAGCACACCGTGCCGGTCGAGCAGTTGTTGAGCAGGGCGCCGGTCGTGCTGTCGAAGACGAGGATGTACTTGCCGGTGCCGCTGACGCTCTGGTTCGCGGTCGCGGTCAGGGTGGCCGTGTCCTGAGATCCGAGCTGTGTCTGCGTCGAGGCGAGCTCCAGCGACCACGCGACCGGGGTGAGCGTGACGGTGTTGGACGTCGCGAGGGTGCCGGGCGGTGGCCGCGTGGTGGCGTACGGGGCGACGTACGCGACGTAGGTGGAGGTGTTGCCGGCGAGGCCGTTGAAGGACTGGCTCACCGAGCACGTGGTGGCGCTCGCGCAGTTGTTGAGCAGCGCGCCGGTGGTGGTGTTGAAGATCAGGATGTACTTGCCGGTATTGCTGACGCTCTGGTTCGCGGTCGCGGTCAGCGTGGCCGTGTCCTGCGAACCGAGGCTGCTCCTGGTCGCGGACAGCGTGAGCGACCACGCGACCGGGGTGAGTGTGACGGTGTTGGACGTCGCGAGGATGCCGGGCGGTGGCCGCGTGGTGGAGTACGGGGCGACGTACCCGACGTAGGTGTACGTGTTGCCGGCGAGGCCGTTGAAGGACTGGCTCACCGAGCACGTGGTGGCGCTGGCGCAGTTGTTGAGCAGCGCGCCGGTGGTGGTGTTGAAGATGAGGACGTACTTGCCTGTGTTGCTGACGCTCTGGTTGGCCGTCGCCGTCAGGGTCGCCGTGTCCTGCGAGCCGAGGCTCTCCTTCGTCGCGGTCAAGGTGACGGACCACGCCACAGGAGTCAGCGTGACGACGTTCGACGATGCCACCGTCCCCGCCGGAGGTCGTGTCGTGGAGTACGGCGCCACGTAGGCGACGTAGCGGTGCGCGGCGTTCGCGAGCGAGTTGAACGACTGGTTGACCCAGCAGGTCGACCCGGTGCTGCAGTTGTTCAGCAAGGTGCCGGTCGTGTCGTCGAACAGCAGGATCAGCAGCCCGGTGCCCGTGACCGAGACGTCGGCGGTCGCCGTCAACGTGGCGGTGTCCTGCGAGCCGAGCGTCCCCGTCGTCGTCGTCAGGGAGACCGCTGTCGGCGTCGGCACGGGATCGGCGGCCGCGGGTGGCGCCGGTGCGGCAACGGTCGCGAGCATCCCGGCGACGAGCGCTGCTGCCGACACGACCCCGACGCGCCGACGGCCGGCCGACGGCCTCCACTCGCGCACGGCATCCCCCGTTCACACTCCACGCGCGTCAGCCGCGCATCACGGTGTGCTAGTGAACCACTACACAGCGTTAGTGGCGAGGGAATTGCTCGAACGTCAGCGGCGGAGGAACGGGCGCTGCGGCGCCTGGTCCGCGGGCCGGCGGGACTTGCCGTGCAGCGTCATCGGGATGCGCGTCTCCGTGGTCGCGGGCGAGGGCGCGGGGGCCTCGGCGCGCGCGCTCCAGTCGAAGTCGCTCGGGCTCTCGACCAGCTCGCCGGTCGGCACGAGGCGGGCGACCTTGCACTCGCGGGCCCAACGGTCGCCGGCCGCGTCGCCGTCGCGGTTGTTGAGCCGCTTGCCGACGAGCAGCGGGACGACCTCGTTCCAGGCGGGGGAGCCCGGCGGCACGAGCTCGACCGCCGCGCGCCAGGCGACGAGCAGCCCCCACTTGTCCTTCGACCGCACCGCCACGATCGCCGAGTCCGAGTCGGCGAAGCCGGGCATGAGCTGCTCGGAGCCGTCGAACACGACGTAGACCGCGCCCTTGTGCCACACGTGCCAGGCCGGCCGCGCCGACTGGCCTTCGAGCGCCGGGTACGACAGCCAGACCAGCTCGGACTTCTTCGTCGTCTCCTCGATCAGCGGGTCCACGGCGACCGGAGCGCCGCCGACCGCGCCGGGACCCGGCTCGACGAACACCGGCACGCCCGGCACCGGCTCGTCGTCGATCGTGAACACGAGCTCGTACTCGCCGACCTCGAGCTCGATGCCGGAGACGGTGTCCTCGACGTCGTTCGTGTAGTACTCGCCGGCCAGCTCGACGATCCGCGGGCCGGAGCGGTACATGGTGATCCGGTCGGACGAGCGGACGACGCGGAACTCCTCGACGTACGCGCCCTGCGGGCCGGACCACCCGCGGCGCACGACGAACGGCTGCGTGGCCCCGCCGCGGCTGCCGAAGACGTGTACGACGGGGTCGCCGGAGCCGGACCGGTGGAGGTGTTCGTCGATCGCGATGGCGTAGCGCAGGCGAGCCCGTGGCATGGGCCGAAACTATAGTCGGGCGGTGTCAGCCGACCGAACGCCGTCCGCCCGCGTCGGCGTCCTCGACCGCCCGCCGCCCGGCGACGTCCTGCTCATCGCGCTGGGCGTCAGCGCGGTGTCGACGTCGGCCCCGCTGATCCGCGCGGCGGCGGCGCCGGCGTTCGCGATCGCGTTCTGGCGCAACGCCATGGCCGCCGGCGTCCTCGCGCCGTGGGCCTGGGCCCGCTCGCGCGACGAGCTGCGCGGGCTCGCCGCCCGCGAGCGCCGGCTGGCGCTGTGGGCGGGCGTGCTGCTCGCGCTGCACTTCGCGACGTGGATCCCGTCGCTGTCGTTCACCTCCGTCGCGTCGTCGACGGCGCTCGTCGCGACGCAGCCGGTGTGGGCCGCCCTCGTCGCCCGCTGGCAGGGCGACCGGGTGCCCGGGCTCGGCTGGGCCGGCATCTGGATCTCGGTCCTCGGCGCGGCGTTGCTGACCGGCATCGACCTGCACTTCGACGCCCGCGCGCTCGGCGGCGACCTCCTCGCGCTGGTCGGTGGGTTCTTCGCGGCGGCGTACGTCACGGTCGGCGCGGAGGTCCGCCGCAGCGTCACGACGACCGTGTACACGACGGTCTGCTACGCCACCTGCGCGGTGCTGCTCCTGGCGTTGATCGCGGTGACCCGGACCGAGTTCGTCGGCTTCGACGCGCGGACGTGGGCGTGCATCGCCGGCCTCACGGTCGGCGCGCAGCTGCTGGGGCACAGCGTGTTCAACCGGGTGCTGAAGACGACGAGCCCGACGATCGTGTCGATCTCGATCCTGTTCGAGATCGTGGGGGCGACCGTGCTGGCGGCGCTGTTCCTGGACGAGTGGCCGCGCTGGCAGGCCGCCCCCGCCGCGGCGCTGATCGTGGCCGGCGTCGTGCTCGTCATCCGGGCGGGCGAGCGCCGCCCGGCGATCGCGGGCGTCCCGGCGGTCGAGTGATGCCCCCGGCCGTACCCCAACTGTGAAGATCGCCACGCGGGGAAGGGTGTCCGTGGACTTCACAGAACGGGACCGGGCCGGCGGGCGGCGCGGCCGCGCAGCTCGGTACCATCGCCAGCCAGCGCCTCAGGCCGCCGCCGGGGCAGCGATCGCGAAGGAGTCCGCGTGTCCCGTCTGCGCCCGCGCCGTTCCTGCCTCGCCGTCCCCGGGTCCTCGCCGAAGATGCTCGGCAAGGCCCAGGGGCTGCCCGCCGACCAGGTGTTCCTCGACCTGGAGGACTCGGTCGCACCGCTCGCCAAGGAGGAGGCGCGCGCCAACGTCGTCGCCGCGCTCAACGACGGCGGCTGGGGCGACAAGACGCGCGTGGTGCGGGTCAACGACCTCACGACGAAGTGGACGTACCGCGACGTCATCACGGTGGTCGAGGGCGCGGGCCAGAACCTCGACTGCGTGATGCTGCCCAAGGTGCAGACGGCCGAGCAGGTCGTCTGGCTCGACCTGCTGCTCACCCAGATCGAGCAGACGATGGGCTTCGAGAACCGCATCGGCATCGAGGCGCAGATCGAGAACGCGAAGGGCCTCGTCAACGTCGACGCGATCGCCGCCGCCAGCGACCGGGTCGAGACGATCATCTTCGGCCCCGCCGACTTCATGGCGAGCATCAACATGAAGTCGCTCGTCGTCGGCGCGCCGCACCCGGACTACAACGGCGACCCGTACCACTACATCCTCATGCGCATCCTGATGGCGGCGCGGACGTACGACCTCCAGGCCATCGACGGCCCGTACCTCCAGATCAAGGACGTCGAGGGCTTCACCGCCGTCGCGAAGCGCAGCGCGGCGCTCGGCTTCGACGGCAAGTGGGTGCTGCACCCCGGTCAGATCGACGCCGCGAACGACGTCTACTCGCCGAGCCAGGAGCAGTACGACCACGCCGAGCTGATCCTCGACGCGTACGACTTCTTCACGTCCGAGGCGGGCGGCAAGCGCGGCGCGGTGATGCTCGGCGACGAGATGATCGACGAGGCCTCCCGCAAGATGGCGCTCGTCATCGCCGGCAAGGGCCGGGCCGCGGGGATGGCGCGGACGAGCAAGTTCGAGCCGCCGGCCGAGTAGTCAGCAACGGTCCAGCGCGGGTGCCGTGGCGGGCGCCACGACCGGCGCGCGGGCCGACTCGTACGTGACGGTCCACCGCCGGAACGACCCGCGCAAGTGCGGCGGCAGGTCGGCCAGCCGAACCGTGATCCGCACCTCGTCGCGGTCGCGGTCGTAGACGCCCGTGGTGCCGGCTCCGCCGTACGACGTGCCGGTGACGTCGTGCACGCCGTGCACGACGTGCGCGGCCAGCCGGAGCACGAACGTCGCGTGCCGGGAGTCGGGGACGACCTCGGCGGCGAGCGGCGGTGCTCGCGTACGGTGCCCGGCGTGGCCGACCCGCTCGCCGAGGTGCTCGACGTGCTCGCCCGGCGCGGCGCGCTGGACGTGTTCCGGGCGCTGACCGCGGGCGCGCTGACCGAACGCGCGGTGGAGACGCGGGTGCGCGGCCTCGCGCCGAGCGTGGTGGCGCAACGCGTCGCCGACCTGCGCCGGATCGGCGCGGTCGAGGTGGTCCCGGAGACCGGTGACCTGCGGCTGTCGCCGCACGGCCGCCGGCTCCAGGGGCTGCTGGACTCGCTAGCGCGCTGGGCGACCTGAGCGGCCGGTCAGCACGACAGCTGCAGGACGGTCTGCCGGTCGAGCACGTCGCCGCCGCAGGTGATCTGGCCGCCGGTGACCATGACGTACGGCACCGTCACGTCCTGGCACGTGTCGCCGCCGGCGTACACGCACTGGGTGATCTCGCGCCGCTCCACCTGGGGCGACGAGCAGGCGTAGACGGTCTGGTCGGTGCCGAGGCACGCGGCGCCTGCCGGTGCCGCGAGGAGGGCGCCGGCCGCGAGGGCGCCGGCCGCGAGGGCGCCGGCGAGGAGGGGTCGGAGCACGAGGGGGCCTTTCGCTGGGAGGGGAGTGGTGCGCCGGTCGCGCGGCGGCCGAACGCCGCGCGAGCCGAAGGTCCGGCGCGAGGTGCTTCAGCCGTGCGTCAGATCGGGATGCGGCATGTCCAGAACGTGCCGCCGCAGGACACGTCGACCGGGTCCGGGTCCTTGGGGTCGACGTACACGCACGCGCCGCCGATGTTGGCGACGGAGCGGCACACGAGGACGGCGTCGGCCGGAACGGCCGCGAGGGCAGCGACCGCGAGAGCGGCCGCGAGGACGAGTCGCATGGAGCGACCTCCCGAGGGTGAGGGAAACGGGCGGCGCCCACTGTCCCCGTGCCCCCGGGAGGCGTCAACGGCCGTCCGGGACGACCGCTACGGGCAGGCGACGAGCGGGCCGCAGGCGCGGAACAGCCAGAACGGGTCGCAGTTCGGGAACAGGCACTGCTGCGCGGACGGCGCGGACGGCGCGGCCTGGGCGGCGGGGGCGGCGAACGCGGCGGCGACGAGGGCGGCGGCGACGAGCGGGCGCGCGAGGCGCATGGAGAACCTCCGGGGGGTGGGTGGAGGTGCGAGCCTGGCATCGGGACGAAACGGGCGTCAACGCCCGGCCTGCGATACTCGGCCGACGACAGCCGCGGCCGGCAGCGCCTCGCGCCGGACCGCCGTAGCGAAGGGAACGCCGCCGCATGGGCCGCCTCGCGCAGACCGACGGGCTCACCGACGTCCAGCAGGAGATCCTCGCCACCGTCCGGACGTTCGTGGACAAGGAGATCCTCCCGTACGCGACGGACCTCGAGCACAAGGACGAGTTCCCCGAGGCGATCGTCGAGGGCATGAAGGAGATGGGCCTGTTCGGGCTCATGATCCCGACGGAGTACGACGGCTTCGGCGAGTCGCTGCTGACCTACGCGCTCGTCGTGGAGGAGCTCTCCCGCGGCTGGATGAGCATCAGCGGGATCATCAACACGCACTTCATCGTGGCGTACCTGCTCCGGCAGCACGGCACCGACGAGCAGAAGCAGCGGCTGCTGCCGAAGATGGCGACCGGCGAGGTCCGCGGCGCGTTCTCGATGTCCGAGCCGGGCTGCGGCTCCGACGTGTCGGCCATCAAGACGAAGGCCGTCCGCGAGGGCGACGAGTACGTCATCAACGGCCAGAAGATGTGGCTCACGAACGGCGCCCGCGCCGGCATCGTCGCGACGCTCGTCAAGACCGACGAGGGCGCGGAGAGCGTCTACAAGAACATGGCGACGATCCTCGTCGAGAAGGAGCCCGGCTTCGGCGAGACGGCGCCCGGCGTCACGGTGCCCGGCAAGATCGAGAAGATGGGCTACAAGGGCGTCGAGACGACCGAACTCGTCTTCAGCGACCACCGCGTGCCGGCGTCGGCGATCCTCGGCGGCGAGGAGGGCCGCGGCCGCGGCTTCTACCAGATGATGGACGGCATCGAGGTGGGCCGGGTCAACGTCGCCGCGCGCGGCTGCGGCGTCGCGCTGCGGGCGTTCGAGCTGGCGGTGGCGTACGCGCAGCAGCGGGAGACGTTCGGCAAGCCGATCGCGCAGCACCAGGCCGTGATGTTCAAGCTGTCCGAGATGGCGACCAAGGTCGAGGCCGCGCACGCGCTGATGGTGCGGGCGGCGCGGAAGAAGGACAGCGGCGAGCGCAACGACCTCGAGGCCGGCATGGCCAAGTACCTGGCGAGCGAGTACTGCGCGGAGGTCGTGCAGGACGCGTTCCGCATCCACGGCGGCTACGGCTACTCGAAGGAGTACGAGATCGAGCGCCTCTACCGCGAGGCGCCGATGCTGCTCATCGGCGAGGGCACGTCCGAGATCCAGAAGATGATCATCGGCCGCCGGCTGCTCGAGGAGTACGCGCAGCGCGGCTGACCGGTCAGCGGGTGGCGAGCGCGAGCCGCTCGCGGAAGCGGCCGACCGAGCTCGCGTCGCCGTCGATCCGTACCGCGGAGTCGGGTGCGCGGCCCCACAGCCAGAGCAGCACGTCGCCCGGCTCGCCGGCAACGGTCGCGGCGGCCGGCTCGCCGGACTCCGTCACGGTGACGAGCGCCGGCGCCAGGTCGACGTGCCACCGGCGCCCGCCGGTCTCCACGGCCGCGGTGCCGGTGAGCGACGGCTGCGGGAGGTCGCTCCAGTCGCCGGCCAGCATCATCGCGAGCACCTCGTCCACGCCGTCGACGGCGAGCTCGGCGTCGATCGGGCTGACCGGGCCGAACGCGCTCTCCACGTCGGCGCGGTGCACCGCCGTCTCCTGCGCCATGCGGCGCACCCAGAACCCGGCCGTCCGGTCGTCGGGCCACCACGTCCACGACGGCGCCGCGGGGTCCGTCGCGGTCAGCGTCTCGACGAGCCGGGCGTGCGCGTCGGCGTACCACTCCAACGGGTCGCGGTCCGGCCACGACGGCGGCCACGGGTCCGGGCGCTCGCCGGCGAGCGCGATGCAGGCCAGCTTGTGCTCGTACACCTCGGCGGTGTGCACGACCGCGTCGCGCACGGTCCAGCCGGGGCACGAGGGGACCGCCGGGTCGAGTCCGCGATGCGCGGCGAGGAGCAGCAGGTCGCCGTCGGCGCGCAGCAGGTCGAGGAAGCGTTCGCGGTCCATGCGGGCGAGCATAGGCGCGGCGTTCGCGGGTACCTGCCCGCCATGGACGTCACCGAGATCGCGAAGCTGTACACCGCCTCCGGGCCCTACGTGTCGCTCTACCTGAACGCGCCCGTCGCGGTCGAGAACGCCGCGCAGCGCCTGGAGCTCGCGTGGCGCAGCACGCGCCAGGAGCTCGCCGCGAACGGCGTCGACGACCTGACGCTCGACGCGCTCGAGCTCGCCGTGCTGGAGGACCGCACCGACGGCAACAGCGTCGTCGCGTTCGCGTCCCACGGCTCGGTGCTGTGGTCGCGCCGGCTGCCGGAGGAGCTGGGCCGGGAGGCCGCCCTGGTGGGCGGGCTGCCGTACGTCACGCCGCTGCTGTCGTGGTCGCAGACGCGCGTGCCGCACGTGGTCGTGCTCGCGGACCGCACCGGCGCCGAGATCCTCGCCTACGTCGACGGCACCGAGCCGGTCGTCAGCGAGGAGGTCGAGGGCTCGCACGACGTGATCCGCCGCGTGCAGCCGGGCGGCTGGTCGCAGCGCCGGTACCAGCAGCGCGCGATCGACTCGTGGGAGGGCAACGCCGCCGAGATCTGCGAGGAGATCGAACGCGTCGTCCGCTCGGTCGACGCGAAGGTCGTCCTCATCGGCGGCGACGTGCACGCCGTCCGGCTGATCCAGGACCACCTGCCCGAGCCGGTGAAGCCGCTCGTCCAGGTCCTCGAGGCCGGTGGCGGCCGCGCGGCCGACGGCGGCACGCCGTTCACCGCGGCCGAGATCGTCGAGCGGGTCGGCACGGTCGCGCTCGAGCGGCTGCAGGCGGTGCTCGCGGAGTTCCAGGAGGAGCGCGGCCAGGGCGACCGCGCGGCCGACGGCGTGGCGGCGACCGTCGAGGCGATCCGCAAGGCGCAGGTCGCGACGCTGCTCCTCCACGACGACCCGGACGACGACCGGATGCTGTGGTTCTCCGACGACCCGTCGCTGGTGGCCGTGGGCCGCGACGACCTCGACGGCCTCGCGGACCACGTCGAGGAGGGGCGCCTCGCCGACGTGCTGGTGCGCGCGGCGGCCGGCACCGGCGCCGACGTGGTGATCGTCCCGGCCGGCGGCACGGGCATCCCGAACGAGGGCTGCGGCGCGATCCTCCGCTACACCGACTCCGGCTCCGGGCGGCTGGCCGACCAGGGCGCGTACCGCGCCGGCGACGGCTCGCCGGTCGGGGAGGGCGCCTGAGCGAGGAGCTCCTGCGCGACGTCGAGGAGCACGTCGACCGGGTCCTCGGCGTCGCGGCGGCGCGCGCGTC
This sequence comes from Mycobacteriales bacterium, assembly GCA_036382875.1. Classification (GTDB taxonomy): domain Bacteria; phylum Actinomycetota; class Actinomycetes; order BP-191; family BP-191; genus BP-191. The sequence continues at coordinate 16,589 of DASVPJ010000037.1, read as the reverse complement.
GGTGACGTTCCTCGGGACCGAGCGCGTCGACGTGCTCCGGCACGAGGCGGGCGACCTCGTGCACTACGTCACGCTCGGCATGTCCCGGATGCCGCTGCCCGACCCGTCGTCGGACGTCGTGCGGACCGAGGGGCCGCGCGCGGAGCTGGTGCTGACGCTGCGCGGCCAGCGCGACGGCGTGCTGCGCGCGCTCGCGATGGCCGCGGTGAGCCCGTTCGTGGAGAACGCCGTCGTCGCGCCCGGCGCGTCCCTCGACCTGGGGCAGCCGCTCTGGGAGGGCGCGCGGTTCACCGCGCTGCTGGTCGGCGAGCCGGGCGCGCCGGTGCCGCCGCTGGCGCACGAGGCCGGCGAGGTGGCGTTCTACCCGGTCGTGCCGATGACGGCGAACGAGGCGGCGTTCAAGCGCGTGCACGGCGCCGCGGCGCTGGAGGAGCGCTGGCTGTCCTCGGGTGCCGACCCGCGCGACCCGGACCGGACCGAGGTCCCGCTGGCCGACTAGCGCGGCGGCGCGTCGAAGAACGGCCGCAGCCGCGCGCCGATGCGGTCGGTCTCCTCGACGGCGAGGCGCGGCACGAGCCCCCACTTGGTGCCGCCGCCGGGGAACGTCCCGGTGACGTGCACGTGCACGTGCGGCACGGTCTGGTGCGCGGGGACGCCGTTGTTCTGCCACACCGCGATGCCGCGCGGCGACTCGGCGCGCTCGATCGCGGCGGCCGCGGCGCGCACCTCCGGCAGCAACGCCGCCGCCTCGTCGTCGGTGAGGTCGAGCACCGTCTCGCGGTGCGCGACCGGGATGACGAGGACGTGCGCGACGCCGCGCTGCTCGCGCGTCACGAGCGTCGCGGTGAGCTCGCCGCGGCGCAGCACGGTGTACGGCAGCCGCCCGGCCAGGTACTCGCAGAACGCGCACGGCTCGGCGCGCGGGACGTCGAGGGAGCTCACCGCGCGGCGAGGATGCGGTCGGCGTCGCCGGCCGGGTCGTCGGTCTCCAGCACGACGCGCGGGTAGCTGCCGGTCGTCTCGATCATCAGCAGCCGCCGGCCGCCGCGGTACATCCGGAACTGCATCCCGCCGCGGCCCCAGAACCGGCCCGCGCTGATGACGCCGAGCAGCGACGTGCCGCCGAGCCGCAGCCACGCCCGCGGCACTGCCTTGCGGTCGACGGCGACGGCGTTGGTGATCTGGTTGCGCGGGATGCGCAGCTCGCGCTTCAGCGCCCAGAGGCGGTCCGAGCCGGTGATGGTGACGACGACGTCGTGGCCGTCGAGGTCGACGCGTGCGGGCATGGCCCCATTGTCGTGGTTGGATTCCCGCCATGCAGTTCGGCAGGTACTACGAGGAGTTCGAGGTCGGCGCGGTCTACAAGCACTGGCCCGGCAAGACGGTGACCGAGTACGACGACCACCTGTTCTGCCTCCTGACGATGAACCACCACCCGCTCCACCTCGACGCGAACTACGCGGAGCGGACGACGCAGTTCAAGCGCAACGTCGTCGTCGGCAACTACGTCTACTCGCTGCTGCTCGGCATGTCGGTGCCGGACGTGTCCGGCAAGGCGATCGCGAACCTCGAGGTCGAGTCTCTGAAGCACGTGGCGCCGACGTTCCACGGCGACACGATCTACGGCGAGACGACGGTGCTGGACAAGACCGAGTCGAAGTCGAAGGACGACCGCGGCGTCGTCCACGTCGAGACCCGCGGCTACAACCAGGACGGCACGCTCGTCTGCGTGTTCCGCCGCAAGGTGATGGTGCCGAAGCGCTCGCACGCGACGGCCGGCGAGCAGCCGGGCCGCCCGGAGCCGGCCGCGACCTAGAGGACGCCGGCCTGTTCGAGGAACGCCAGCAGGCCCGGCGACAGCGCCAGCGCGCGCACCTCGTCCGCGGTGAAGAACGCCGCGTCGCTCGCGTCGTCTCCCGCGACGAGCGTGCCGCCGACGACGCGTGCGCGGAAGTCGTCGACGACGTACGGGCCGAGGTCCACGGTGCCGACCAGCTCGCCGACCTCGACGTCGAGCCCGGTCTCCTCGCGCACCTCGCGGCGCGCGCACTCGCGCGCGGTCTCGCCGTCCTCGACGCGGCCGCCGGGGATCGACCACAGGCCGCGGCTCGGCTCGTTCGCCCGCCGCACGAGCAGCACGCGCCCCGCGCCGTCCGACACCACGGCTCCGGCACACCTCACCCGCTTGGCGGGTTTTCGCGTCTGCGTCAACGGGAATCCCTTACCGCGACGGAACAAAGCGAACGCCGGCGGCCACGCCGGCCACGACAAGGAGGCCATTGTGGTCCGCCGCATCGTCGAAGAGGACGTCGCCACCCCGAGTACGACCGTTGTCGAGGACGACGGCTCCTGGATCGGCCGCACGATCGTCGCGCTCGTCGTCATCACGCTGCTCGTGGTCGGCGCCATCTGGCTCGTCCGCGCCGTGACGGACGACAACAACGGCGGCGTGGGCAACCCCGACGTCGACATCACGCAGAACGACAACGGTGGCGACACGCAGAACAACACCGACACCGACACCAGCGGCGGCGTTGACACCAGCGCGTCCGTCGCGCCGTAAGGGGCGGTCATGAACCTGCTCGTGCTGCTCATCCTGCTGCTGGTCGTGCTCGCGGTCGTCGCCGGCATCGGCGGCCCGCGGATGTACACGACGCGGCGCCGGACGGTCGTCGTCGACGACGACCCGATCGTGGAGCGCCGCCGCACGCGGTACGTCGACGACGACATCGTCTGACGTCCCCCACGTCGAAGGCCCGCCGGACCTGTCCCGGCGGGCCTTCGTCATGTCGTGGCGGCCGACCCGTTCTGTGAAGATCACACGCGGGCGGGCGCTCGGCGGGCTGCACAGAACGGGGACACCTCCGGGCAACGCCAGACTGCCCGCGCGGGGGGTTGACGCTCCGCCCCCACGAAGCGGACCGTGCGAGGCATGACGCTGCCCGCCACCTGCTCCCGTTGCGGCGGCCCGCTGCGCGCTCCCGGCTTCTGGTCGAGCGCGTGGCAGTGCGAGCGCCACGGGGACGTGCACCCGTTCCATACCGCGCCGGTACCGAGCCTGGCGGCCGTCGAACGCCTCGTGGCCGACTCGCCGCGGGTGCCGGTCTGGGTGCCGCGGCCGCTGCCGAAGGACTGGACCGTCACCGGCGTCGGGCGCGCGGGCGACGACCGCACCGACGTGGTGGCGTCGCTCATCGCGCTGTCCGGCCCGCACCCCGGCGGGCACGGCGCGCACCCCGGCGTCGCGGACCTGCTGCTCATCGCCGAGGAGCCGGGGGTGGGGCTCGGCGCGCGGTTCGCCGGCCTCGCCGGCACCGACCCCGGCCCGACGCCGGACACCGCGCCGGACGCCAAGGTCGAGGCCGCGGGGCACCCGACCGCGCTGTGGCGCGCCGCGTCCGGCGACGACCGGCTCGCGCTCGTCGGCGAGTCGAAGGCGTTCTGGCTGTGGTGCGTGGTGTTCCCGGAGAGCGCCGCGGCGGTGCTCGACCGCGTCGTGCTGCACGACCTGCGCGACGGCGGCCACCCCGAGCTCGAGCTGGTCTTCGGCGCCGCGACGCCGCGCCTGGCGTAGCGCACGACGGAGGGCCGCCGCGCCGCCCAGCCGGCGCGAACGGCCCTCCGCCTCCCTCGGAGTCCGCCCGGTCAGGTCACCGAGAACGAGTCCGAGTCGCTGTGCGTGGCGTTCGCCGTGTCCACGAAGTCGTAGTACGACCACTTGGTGCCGGTCGTGGACGGGTTCTTGCCGACGATCCGGCTCGTCACGGAGCCGCCGGAGCGCGCGTAGCCGTAGCCGGTCGTGGTCTGCTCGGGCGTGCTGGTCGAGCAGGTGATCTCGTCGGGCATGTCCGGCACGACGATGTCGTAGTGCGCGCTGGCGTTGGCCGAGTCGCCGCTGCCCTTCCAGACGACGTACGCCTTCTTGGTGATGTTGAGGCCGAAGAACGAGCCGGTCGCGTCCATCCGGGCGACCGCGCCGGCCGGGGCGCCGGTGCCGATCGGCTCGACCCAGGTCAGCGTGTAGCTCTGCGGCTCGTCGCCGTTGCAGCCGTTCGTCCAGAGGTCGGACGAGGCGCTGATCGACCCGACGACGTCACCGTTGACCGGCGGCGGCGAGACCGGGCTGGTGGCGTCCTCCGCGTGCGCGAGCAGCGCGCCCGGCGCGAAGTGCGTGACCGAGCTCTTCGGGATGTAGTTGCCGAACGAGACGTACGTCGCGAGGTCGGCGACCGCGCTGGCGGTCGTCGGGCTCGGGGTGGCGGTGAAGCCGAGGTCGTGGTGGGCGATCGCGTGGGGCGACATCACCACCAGCGCCGCGCAGACGATGGTGCCGACGCCGTAGCGCCTGGTCCTGGACATAGGCCTGTCTCCTTGTCCCCTGTTCCGCGCTGGCGATCTGCCAGCCGCGAACGTGCCATCGTTGTATGGCACATGCGACAGTGGCACGAAAAGGGGACAAACCGCTCACTCGGTGGTGACAGTAGGCACCTTCGCGAGGGCCTCGGCCGCGGCCGCCGCGACGTGCGACTGCATGATCCGGGCGAACAGCGGCTCCATGGTGGCCAGCGCGAGCGGCGGCAGCCGGTGCAGCGAGTCGGTGATCCGCGGCAGCTCGTCCGGGGGCATCCCGGCGGCGACGTACGGCGCCCACACCCGGTCGAGGAACAGCGCCACCCAGCGCCGCGCGATCCGGTCCAGGTCGGCGAGCAGCACCGCCGCCTCCGACAGCAGCGCGTCCACCGGCAGCCCGGCCTGGCGCAGCGCGTACGCCGCCTGCAGGACGTTCGGGCTCGGCACGGCGTACGTCCCGTCGTCGCGCGGCACGACGAGGCCGAGCTCGACCGATCCGGCCAGGGTGTCGTCGTCCAGGTCGAGGTCGCGGCGCAGCTCCTCGCGGGTCATCACCCGCTCGGCGTCCGCCGGCCGCCACGACGAGTCGAGCGCCTCCTCGAACCCGAGCAGCCCGGCCAGGCCGTAGCCGCGTTCCCACGCCTCGAACAGCTCGCGGATCGCGGCGAGGGAGAAGCCGCGTTCGAGCAGCCGGGAGATGTGGTGCAGCCGCGCGACGTGCCCCTCGCCGTAGTGGCCGGTCCGCCCGACCAGCCGCGGCGGGGGGAGCAGGCCGCGCTCCTGGTACGCCCTGATGTTGCGGCTCGTCGTGCCGGTGCGCCGGGCCAGCTCGTCGATGGTGAGGTCGTCCGGCATCAGAACGACGTCGCGGAGGAGAAGTGGAACCGCGTGAGCCGCAACGCCGGCACCCGGACCGCTCCCCCGAACTCACTGCCCAGCGCGGTGTCCCGCCCGACCGCCTCGACGCCGGACAGCGCGTCGAGGACGGACTGGGTGAACCGCAGGTTGCGCACGCCGCCGACGACCTCGCCGTCCTCGACCAGGAACGTCCCGTCGCGGGTCATGCCGGTGATCGTGGTGGACAGCGCGTGGACGGCGTTCGTGTAGTGGAAGCGGGTGACGAGCAGGCCGCGTTCGAGGCCGCCGACGAGCTCCTCCAGGCTCGCGTCGCCGGCTCGCAGCCGCGGGTGCGCGGGGAACCCGCCCTGCGGGTTCGGCGCCGGGAACGCGTGCCCGGTCGACTCGGCGCCGCCGAGCCGCGCGGACATCCGGTCGTGCGCGACGTGGCGCGCCACGCCCTCCTCGACCAGCGGGAGCACCCGCTTCGGCGTGCCCTCCGCGTCGAACGGCACCCCGGTCATGTCCGGCGACAGCGCGTCGTCCACGAGCGTGACGAGCGGCGAGCAGATCCGTTCGCCGATCTTGCCGGAGACGGCGGAACGCCCCTCCACGACGTCGCGCCCGCCGAACGCGAGCCAGCACAGCCACTCGACCAGCGCCGACACCGCGACCGGCTCCAGCACGACGGCGTAGTCGCCCGGCTCGACGTCGCGCGGGCCGCGGCCGAGCTCGACCTTGCGCACCGCGCGCGCCGCGACGGCGTCCGCGTCGATCTCGCCGATCGACGCGGCGGTCTGCTCCGCCCAGCCGGTCGAGTCGTCACCGGAGACCAGGCAGGTGACCGACGCGCGGGTCGACGCGTGCGACGCGGCGACGCCGTTGGTGTTGACGACCGCGACCTCGTGCCGGCCGGACTCGGCGGTGCCGGCCGCGACCATGCCGCCGCCGAGGTGGGACAGCATCGCGGCGACGAGCCGCGCCCGGTCGGCGGGGGAGGCGTCGCCGGTCGCCGCGTCGTCCACGCCGGCGCTCTCGTACGCCGCGGGCTCGGCCAGGCCGGCGAACGACTCGTCGGGCGGCGTCACGCGCGCCGCCTCGACCGCGGCCCGCGCCGCCTCGCGCAGGCCGTCGGGGGTGAGGTCGTTGGTCGCGACGACGCCGACCCGGCTGCCGTCCACGACCACGCGGACCCGCGCCTCGCCGTCGGTGCGCGCGGTGTTCTGGTGGACCCGCGACTCGGCGAAGCGGGTCAGCGCCGTGTCGTCGCGGGTGAGGTGGACCTCGACCGCGTCGGCGCCCGGCACGTCCAGCGCGGCGGCGGCGAGGTCGGTCAGCGGGGTCACGGCCGGGCCCCCGTCGAGACGCCGCGGAACCGGCCGGTCGGCGCGCCGTGCGCGACCCGCGCGGTCTGCATCGGCTGGCCCTTGCCGCAGTTCGGCACGCCCCAGACGACGAAGTCGGAGCCGAGCGCGTCGCAGGCGTTCCAGAAGACCGGCGTGCGGCCGCTGTAGGTGGGGTTGCGGTACAGGCGGCCGCGGCGGCCGTGGCGCACCTCGTACGCCGCCTCGCAGCCGAACTGGAAGTTCAGCCGCTTGTCGTCGATGGACCACGAACGGTTGGTGCAGAGCAGCACGCCGTCCTCGGTGTCCGCGACGAGGTCGTCGGTCGTGCCGCCGTCGCCGGGCTGCAGCGACACGTTGTTCATGCGGATCAGCGGGATGGCGCCCCACGAGTCGGCGCGGGCGGTGCCGTTGCTCCGCTCGCCGAGCAGCGCGGCGGTCTCGCGCGACGTGAGGAAGCCCTCGAGGAGGCCGTTCGTGATGATCGGCGCGGTCCCGGCGGCCACGCCCTCGTCGTCGAACCCGAACGTCCCCAGCGCGCCGGGCGTCGTCGCGTCCGCGACGATCGTGACGAGCGGCGAGCCGTAGCGCAGCGTGCCGCGGTCCTCGACGGTGACCCACGACGTGCCGGCGAACGCGCGCTCCATGCCCATGATCCGGTCCAGCTCGGTCGGGTGCCCGACCGACTCGTGCACCTGGAGCGCGAGCTGGCTCGACTCCAGCAGCAGCGTCGTGTCCCGCGCGGGCAGCTCGGGCGCGGTGAGCAGCGCGACCGCCTCGCCGCAGGCGTCGAGCGCGTGCGCCGGCAGGTCGAGGCCCGTGACGTCCTCCCAGCCGCCGCAGGTGAACTGGCCCCGGAACGAGTTCGGCCACGAGCGGCGTTGCAGCTCGCCCTCGCCGAGCGCCGTGCCGCGCAGGCCGCCGCCGACCTGCAGTACCCGCTGGTCGAACCAGCCGCCCTCCGTCGAGCGGAACACCGTCGTGCGCTGCCACGCGTCGGTCGTCGCCTCGACGTACGCGATGCCCTTCGCCTCCCGGCCGGCCGCGGTCGTGGCGAGCAGCAGGTCGATCTTCTCGGTCAGCGGGACGTCGAACGGGTTGCGCTCGTGCGGGGTCACGTACGTCCCCGCCGGCGGCGGCGTGTCGTCGAGGCGGACCGCGTCCTCGCGCAGCGTCGCCGACGCGCGGGCGATCGCGACGGCGCGCTCGGCGATGACGCGGATCGTGGCGGGGTCGTTGGTGCCGGCGAAGCCCCACGCGCCGCCGGCGAGGACCCGGATGCCGACGCCGCGGCTCGACGCGCGGCTCACCCCCTCGACCGCGGCGTCGCGGACGTCGATCGACTCCGACAGCTCCTCCACCGCGCGGACCTCGGCGAAGTCGGCACCCGCGGCGCGCGCCGCCGCGAGCGCGTCGTCCGCGAGCTGCAGCAGGCGCTCGTCCATGCCCGACACCCTTTCACGCCACCCGGCCCGCGCGACCCCCGTTCGCCACCTCGCCGCCCGCCCGCGCGCGACGGCCCGGGCCTCCGCCGGGCGACGGCGGCTAGCGTGGCGGGCGATGCGCATCGACCTGCACGCCCACAGCGACCGCAGCGACGGGACCGACCCGCCCGCCGAGGTGCTGCGGCACGCCCGCGCGGCGGGGCTCGACGTCGTCGCGCTGACCGACCACGACACGACGGCCGGCTGGGCCGCGGCCGCGGCGGCCGTCCCCGCCGGGCTCACCGTGGTGCCCGGCGCGGAGATCTCGTGCCTGCGCGACGGGGTGTCGTTGCACCTGCTCGGCTACCTGTTCGACCCGGAGCACGCGGCGCTGCGCGCCGAGCTCGACCGCATCCGTACCGACCGCGACCGCCGCGCCCGCGACATGGTGGCGCGGCTCAACGACCTCGGCGCGCCGGTGACGTACGAGCGCGTCGCCGAGCTCTCCGGCGGCGGCGCGATCGGCCGCCCGCACGTGGCCCGCGCGCTGGTCGAGGCGGGCGTCGTCGACGACGTGCCGGCGGCGTTCACCGGCGAGTGGATCGGCAACGACGGCCGCGCGTACGTCGAGAAGTACTCGCTCGACCCGGCGCGCGCGGTGGCGCTGGTGAACGAGGCCGGCGGCGTCGCGGTGTTCGCGCACCCCGGCGCGGTGAAGCGCGGGCGGGTCGTCGGCGACGACGTGGTCGCGGACCTCGCGGCGGCCGGGCTCGCGGCGCTGGAGGTGGACCATCCCGACCACGACCCCCCGACCCGCGAACGCCTCCGCGCGCTGGCCGGCGACCTGGGCCTGCTCGCGACGGGGTCGTCGGACGACCATGGCGCGCTCACCGGGCGCCGCCTCGGCTGCGAGACGACGGCGCCGGAGGTGTGGGAGGCGCTGCGCGAGCGGGCGTCCGGCGTCGCGCCGATCAGCGCACCGATCGGGACGTAAGCCCCGGGGACGAATCGGGACGGACCCCTCACGGATGATCCGTTCGGGTCATTGTTCGCGGGTGGCCGCGGCGGCCACGATGTCGACATGCCCTCCGCCCCGTCCACCCGAGCCCTGATCGTCGACGACGAGGAGGACATGCGCTTCCTCGTCCGGGCGGTCATCGAGGCCGCCAACCACGGCCTGTCCGTCTCCGGCGAGGCGGCCGACGGCGCCGAGGCGATCGAGCGCTGGCGCGCCGAACGCCCTGAGGTCGTCGTCCTCGACCACCGCATGCCTGACATGACCGGGCTCGAGGTGGCGGAGCGGATCCTGGCCGAGCACCCGGAGCAGTCGATCGTGCTGTTCTCCGCGTACCTCGACGAGGACACCATGGACGCCGCGCGGCGCCTCGGTGTCGACGCGTGCCTCGCGAAGACCGACTACGGCCGGCTCCCGGAGACGTTGTGGCGGCTCGCGCCCCCCGCCTGACGAACGGCGCGGTGGCCGTCGCGATCTCGCTGGTCGCGATCGGCGGCGTCGCCGCGCGCGGCGTGGGCGTCGCCGCGCGGCACGCGCGGGAGTCCGGTGCCGAACGCGCCGCGGCCGCCTCGGCGCGCGCGTTCGACGCCGCGCTCGACGGGCTGCACCGCTCCGTCGACCACCTCGCGATGCTGGCCCCCGAGACCGCGCGCAACCCCGCCGTGCCGCCCGCGCCCGTCCTCGACGTCGTCGCCGGCGGCGGCGTGTCCGGCGTGCTGCTGCTGCCCCGCGAGGGCGCGCCGCTGCCCGTCGCCGGCCGGGTGCCCGCGACCGTCGACCTGGCCGGGCTCGCCGTCCGGATGCGCGGCGCGCTGGAGCTGACCCGCGACACCGGCGACGCGCACGCCGCCGTCGTGGCCGACACGGTCGCGGTGGCGTTGCCGGTCTACGCCCGGGCCGCCGTCACCACCGACGACCGCCGCGCCGCGCTCAGCTCGTGGGTCGTCGCGCTCGTCGACACGAACGCGTTGCTGGCCCGCGTCACCGGGACCACCGAGGCCGCCGCGCTGAGCGTGGGCGGCGACCTGGTCACGCCGGCCGTCCGGCGCAACTCCCGCACCGTGGAACGCACGACCACCGTCCTCGGCCAGCAGTGGCAGCTCGTCGTCGCGCCGCGGCTCGACGGCGGGGCCGAGCCGGTGGCGTGGACGCTGTTCGCGGTCGCGCTGCTCGGGGCGCTCGGCGTGCTGTACGTGAGCGGCCGCGCGGCGCGCGTGGTGGCCGGCGCGATGGCCTCGACCGACGCCCTCGAACGCGAGACCCGCACGATCGCGGAGGTCGGCCCGCTGCTCCAGCAGAGCCTCGACCTGGCCGAGGTGCTGCCGGCGGTGGCCGTCCGGCTGGCCGACGAGTTCGCGCTCGACGGCTTCGCGGTCGAGCTGATCGGCGAGCACGGCGACCTGGTGGACGTGTTCGCGGTCGGCCGCCGCCGCTCCGGGGAGGACGTACCCGTCGTCGGCAACGACGGCGTCCCCGCCGGCGCCGAGGTCGCGCTGCCGCTGCTGCGCGCCGGCCGCACGATCGGCCGGCTGCGGCTGTCGACGCGCGAGGCGCTGCCGCCCACCAAGGTCGACGCGCTGCGCGCCGCGGCGGACCTCATCGCGGTGGCGACGTACAACGTCGAGCTCTACGAGCGCGAGCAGGGCACCGTCCGCCGGCTGCAGGAGGTCGACCGGCTCAAGGACGCGTTCCTCGGCACGATCTCGCACGAGCTGCGCACGCCGATCACCGCGATCGGCGGCTTCGCCCGGATGCTCAACGAGCGCTACGACGAGCTGACCGAGGAGCAGCGCCGCGACTTCCTGCGCCGCATCGGCCGCAACAGCGCGAGCCTCGGGATGCTCGTCGACGACCTGCTCGACTTCGCGCGGCTGGAGCGGCAGGCGTTGCAGACGCACGTGTCGCCGCTGCCGCTCGACGCGATCCTCGCGGGCTTCGTCAACCAGGTCGTGCCCGCCCTCGGCGACCACGAGGTGCACACCGACCTCGAGCCCGGCGTCCTCGCGCTGGCCGACCCGCGCGCGATCGAGCGGGTGCTGGCGAACCTGCTCACGAACGCCGCGAAGTTCTCGCCCGCCGGCGAGCCGATCGAGGTGACGCTGCGCCGGGTCGACGGCAACGCCGAGGTGAGCGTCTGCGACAACGGCCCCGGGATCGCCGCCGAGGACCGGCTGCGCGTGTTCACCCGCTTCTACCGCGGCGAGTCCGACGTCGCCCGGTCCACCCGCGGCGCCGGCATCGGCCTCGCCGTCGTGCACGAGCTCGTCACGCAGATGGGGGGCGGCGTCGAGGTGCGCGGGCGCGAGCCGCACGGCACCGCGATGGTCGTGCGCCTGCCGCTCGCCGACGTCGCGCCCGCGCCGCGCGACTCCGCCGACGCCGTTCCTGCCCGGACGATGTGAGGGAGCCGACCTTGGACACCACGAAGCGCGACCGCGCGGTCATCGGCGGAGCGGTGCTCCTCGTCCTGGCGACGGCCGGGCTGGTGCTGGCCACCGTGCTGCGCGCGCAGGCCGACGGCACCCGCGCGCTGCAACGGCTCCAGCTCGCGCAGGTCCAGCAGCTCGCGCGCAGCATGGACACCCGCATCGCCGGCGTCTTCGAGTCGTTCCAGGGCCTGGCCGGCGCGCCGCCCGCGTGGCACGCCGCCGTGCGCGACCCCGCCGACAAGGCGCGGATCGACACGCTGCAGGCGCTGAACCCCAAGGCGCGCACCGGCTTCTTCCTCGTGAACACGGGCGGCGTCGTCACCAACGGCACGCTGCTGCGCGACCCGAACACCGTCGGCTCGGTCTACGCGCGCCCCGGCCTCGAAGGCGTGCTCGCGGGCACCCCCGCGATCCTGCCGGTCGGCCCCGGCCTCACGACCGCGCAGCCGGTCATCACCATCGCGTACCCGTTGCGCAACGCCACCCAGCAGGTCATCGGCGCGATGCTCGTGGAGAGCGACGTGTCGGTGGAGTCGGCGTTCAACGAGGAGGTCGCGCAGCTCCGCAGCGGCAAGACGGGCGAGTTCACGTTCGTCGACGAGGCCGGAGTCGTCATCGCGTCGAGCAACGCGGCGCTGCTCGGCAAGCCGCTGGACGAGCCGGTGCTCGCCAAGGGCGTCAACGGGTTCACCCGCGCGCACGGCCAGATCGTCGTGGTCGAGCCGGTGAAGAGCGCCGGGTGGCGGTCGGTGTTCCGGCAGGACGTGGACGACTTCGAGGGCGCGCTGACCGGCCCGCTGCGCTCGGCGCTGGCGTACGTCATCGTGGCCGGCCTGCTCGGCGCGTTCGTCGCACTCGTCACGCTGGCCCGCCGGCTGCGCCGCGCCCGCGAGGAGCAGCGCCGCCTGGAGGAGATCGCGGCGGTGCGCGAGGAGTTCATCAGCATCGTCAGCCACGAGCTGCGTACGCCGGTCGCCGGGATGATGGGCTTCCTGCAGACCACGCTGGACCACTGGGAGGTCATGACCGAGGACGAGCGGCAGCGGGCCATCTCGCGCGCCATGTCGAGCGCGCGGCGGCTGCACTCGCTGACCCGCGACGTCCTCGACACGTCCAGCATCGAGGCGTCGGGGATGACGTACTCGCTCCAGGACGTCGACCTCCGCGAGGAGATCTCGCAGACCGTCGCCGCCGAGCGCGACCTGCGGCCGGACCGCGTCATCACGCTGGACGTTCCCGACTCGCCGGCGTGGGTGCGCTGCGACGGCGACCGGATCCGGCAGGTCATGACGAACCTGCTCGACAACGCCGTGAAGTCGTCGCCGCCGCTGTCGCCCGTCGAGGTGACGGTCACCGACGACGGCACCACCGTCGAGATCGCCGTGTGCGACCACGGGCCGGGGCTGTCCGACGCCGAGCTGGCGCGGGTGTTCGAGAAGTTCGTGCGCGGCCGCACGTCCACGCCGTCGGGCACCGGCCTCGGGCTCTACATCAGCCGCCGCCTGGTCGAGGCGCAGGGCGGCACCATCCGCGCGGGACGGGGTGCGGACGGCGGTGCGGTGTTCGTCGTCTCGCTGCCGCGCGCCGCCGCGCCCGCGGAGCCGGTGGGACGGTGACCGTGCCCCGCATCGTGGTCGCGGACAACGACCCCGACGCGCTCGACCTGCTCGTGCTCGACCTCGGTCTGGAGGGCCACGAGATCGTCGGCGCCGCGGCGTCGGGGGAGGAGGCCGTCTCGCTCTGCGAGTCGTTGCGCCCCGACGTGCTGGTCGTGGACTACCGGATGCCGCCGGGGCCGGACGGCCTGGAGGTCGTGCGCCGGCTGCGCCGGAGCATGCCGGAGCTGCGCATGGTCGTGTACTCGAACTACCAGAACCAGCGCCTCCACGACGCGGCCGAGCGGCTCGGCGCGACGTACCTCGCGAAGGGGCAGCTCGCGGCGTTGCGCCGCGCCGTGTCGGCGGCGTAGCACCCGGCGCGGGCCGCCCGGGGCGCCCGGCCCGGGGCGCCCGCGGCTACCCGCCGCCCTCGCGGCGCAGCCGGGTCGCGGCGATCGCCTGCTCGGCCAGGTCGAGCAGCGCCACCGGCGGCGTGTCGCCGTCGACCAGCACGATCTCCATGCCGACGTCGAGCGCGACGTCGCCGCCCCTCGTCTGGAACGGCTTCGTCAGCCCGCTCGCGATCCGCCCGGCGACGATCATCAGCGTGTCCCGGTCCTCCACGCCGTCGCAGAGGACCGCGAACTCGTTCGGCCCGAACCGCGCGACCGTGTCGGTGTCGCGCACCGCCCGCAGCACCCGCTCGGCGAACTCCCGCAGCAGCCGGTCCGCGTGCGGCGCGCCGATCGTCGCGCGCACGCCGTCGAGCTGGTCGATGGCGAGCAGCAGGACGGCGACCTCGGCGTTCGCCCGCCGGGCCCGCGCGAGGGCCAGCGCGATGCGGTCGAGGAGCAGGGCGCGTTCGGGCAGCCCCGTCACCGGGTCGTGCAGCGCCGCCTGGAGCACGTCGACGTCGCGCTTCGCCTCCGTGGCGAGGTACGTCGTGGCGGCCGGCGCGGCGGGCTCGGCGCGGGTGCCGGCGATCGTGCGGACCCACGTGGTGGCGTTGCGGCGGAGGTTCATGCGGCCCAGCGTGCGCGCGCCGGAGGGGTGACGGAATGGCCCGTGCGGGGGGTTCTGCGCCTCCGGCCGCGTCGTTGCCCGTTTTTGTCACACCCCGGTGCGAGGGTCGTACGCATGACGGCCGACACGCTCCCGCTCGAGGGCCTCGCGCGCCCGCTGCTGCGGCTGTCGCCGTCCGCGCTCGATGCGTGGCGCGACTGCCCGCGGCGCTACCGGCACGCCTACGTCGACCGGCCGCCGCCGCCGCGTTCCGGCGCATCCGCGCACTTCTCGCTCGGGGTGTCGGTGCACAACGCGCTGCGCGACTGGTGGCTGGGCCCGCCCGCCCGGCGCACCGCGGGCGCGGCGGCGTCGCTGGTCGACCTGGCGTGGGTGGGCGACGGGTACCGCGACGACACGCAGTCGGCGGCGTGGCGCTCGCGGGCGCGGACCTGGGTCGCGGACTACGTGTCCGGACTCGACCCGGCGGCGGAGCCGTTCGCGGTGGAGCGGAAGGTCGTCGGGCTGTACCGCGACAACCAGTTCTTCGGCCGGCTCGACCGGCTGGACGAGCGGCCCGACGGCTCGCTGGTCGTCGTCGACTACAAGACCGGGCGTTCGGGGGTCTCCGCCGACGAGGCGCGGGGGTCGTGGGCGCTGGCGGTCTACGCGTACGCCGCCGAGCGGACGCTGCGCCGGCCGGTGCGGCGGGTGGAGCTGCACCACGTGCCGAGCGGCGAGGTGGTGGCGCACGAGCACACGGTGGAGTCGTTGCGCCGGCACCTGGACCGGATGTCCGAGACCGCGGAGGAGGTGCGCGCCGCGAAGGCCGCCGTCTCGGAGGGGGCCGAGCCCGACGCGGCGTACCCGGCGGTGGCGGGGCCGCGGTGCGGGTGGTGCGAGTTCCACCGGTCGTGTCCGGCGGGGCGGGCGGCGGTCCCGCGCGCCCGCGAGCCGTGGGCAGGGCTGGGGGAGGAGGTGGCCGCCGCGTCCTGACTCCCGCCCCGCGCCGCGTCGCCCCCGCGCCGGCCCGCGCGCCTGCCGTCCCGGCGCCCGCGCCCGACCGCGCCGCCCGCCCGCCCGGCGGCGCCGCACACCGCGCGGCCGCGCCCGGCCACGGCGCCGCACACCGCGCGGCCGCGCCGGGCCGCCCCCGCGCACCTGCCGCCCCAGCGCCCGCGCGCCTGCCGCCCCAGCGCCCGCGCCTGCCGCCCCAGCGCCCGCGCGCCTGCCGCCCCAGCGCCCGCGCGCCGCGCGGCAGCCCGGCGCGGCCGGCGCTCGCCGTAGGGTGCGGGCATGCGCGTGAGTGCCAAGGCGGAGACGTTCACCGAGTCGGTCATCCGCGAGATGACCCGGCTGTGCCTGCAGCACGACGGGATCAACCTGGCGCAGGGGTTCCCCGACTTCGCCTGCCCGCCGGAGCTCAAGGAGGCGGCGAAGGCGGCGATCGACGCCGACGTGAACCAGTACGCCATCACCTGGGGCGCCAAGCGGTTCCGCGACGCGGTCGCGGCCAAGGTGGCGCGCGCCTACCCCGGCTGGGAGGTCGACCCGGAGCGCGAGCTGTGCGTCACGTGCGGCTCGACCGAGGCGATGATCGCGACCTGCCTCGCGCTGGTCGACCCCGGCGAGGAGGTGGTCGTCTTCGAGCCGTACTACGAGAACTACGGCCCCGACGCGATCCTCTCCGGCGCGGTGCCGCGCTACGTCACGCTGCACGAGCCCGACTGGACGATCGACGAGGCGGAGCTGCGGGCCGCGTTCAGCGACCGGACCCGCGCGGTCATCGTGAACACGCCGCACAACCCGACCGGCAAGGTGTTCACCCGCGCCGAGCTCGACCTGCTCAGCGAGCTGTGCAACCGCTACGACGCGCTCGTGTTCACCGACGAGATCTACGAGCACATCCACTACCTGGGCCCCGGCGGCCACGTCCCGCCGGCCACGGTCCCGGGCCTGGAGGACCGCACGGTCACGATCAACGCGCTGTCCAAGACCTACGCCGTGACCGGCTGGCGGGTGGGCTGGACGATCGCCCCGCCCGCGTACACGTCCGCGATCCGCAAGGTGCACGACTTCCTCACGGTCGGCGCGGCGGCCCCGCTGCAGGAGGCCGGCGCGGCCGCGATGGGCCTGCCGGCGTCGTACTACGACGACCTCGCGGTCGGGTACCGCGAGCGGCGCGACCACCTGTGCGCGGCGCTGGAGAAGGCCGGCTTCGGCTTCCGGACGCCGGACGGCGCGTACTACGTGATGTGCTCGACCGAGGGCGTGGACGCCGGGCGGGACGACGTGGCGTTCGCGCGGCGGCTCGTGACGGAGGTGGGGGTGGCGGCGGTGCCGGGCTCGTCGTTCTACGCCGACCCGGCGAAGGGCCGCGACAAGATCCGGTTCGCGTTCCCGAAGCGGCTGGAGACGCTGGACGCCGCGGCCGAGCGGCTGGCCCGGCTCTAGCTGTCCTGACTCGCAGTCTTGGTGACAACGGCGAGTCGGCTTGATCGAAGGTGAGACCTCCGAGGAGGTGTGTGGCTGTCGAAGGTCACTCACCGCTCGGAGGTCTCGTGGGACACGCTAACGCTCGGCTGACCGTG